>NZ_CBDRFA010000073.1:0-41081 GCF_965343085.1 Nocardiopsis synnemataformans
AATCCGAGCGCGTTGTGGTCGAGCTGGCCGAGGATGGCGTCGTCTAGGACCAGGAACGCGGCGCGGGTGGCGGACTGGAGCGCGAAGGTCGTCGTCCAGTTGTCGGGAGAGATCTCGTGCTGGATGCCGCGGACGAAGCAGTCGCGCTCGATGAGCACACCGCCGCCGGGGGGTCGTCGGCGGATCCGGATGCGGTCGCCGATCTCCAGCCCCAGGGCCATCGGCATCGCGCGGCCGGGGTCCGAGCGCGCGCTCAGGGTCAGCGACTCAAAGCGCAGCTCCGGCTCACTGCTCTGGTAGAGCAGGTAGTGCGCGTAGTCAGCGGCCGCGGCGTCGGTCTCCAGCAGTAGGCCCGAGGCGTCGTAGGTGCGGCCCTGGTACTGGGCGATGGACTGCTCGTCGGTGACGACCTGTTCGATGGCATCGTCGCCCTCGCGGGCGGCCTTGATGATGTTGGCCAGCTGCTCATCGTCAGCGGTCAACGTGAGGCCCTGGTAGCGGACCTCCCCCTCGCGGTCGCCGAAGAGCGCCTGGGGCTGGATGCTGCGGAAGGCCGTACTGATCGCCGTGCGGTTGCGGAAGGTCACCTTGCCCGCGCCCGACATGTACAGCTCGCCGATCTCGGAGGCGGTGGCGTCCTGCATCTGCTCCAGGGCGGCGCCTTCGAGCAGGGTTGCTTGCAGAGTGCTGTCGCCGGTCGCGATGTCGCGGTCGCCGTCCGGCCATTCGATGGCGTCCAGCACGCGGGTGATGCGGGCCCCGGCGTCCTCGCTCGCGCCGACCGGGGTTTCGACCGCGGTGAGCTCGCGCTGGTTGAGGACCTTGAAGGCGTCGGTGAAGGTGACCTCGACCGTACTCTCATGAGGGTCGGACCAGGTGATCGGCCAGGCGTCGGCGTAGCCGCGCACCAGGTCATAGACCCGGCGGTTGGGAACGAAGTCTTCAGGGACGACCCCGGGCACAGCCTGGACGCCGTTGAGATAGCCGACCACGGTCCCGTCCGCCACGGAGTTGTCGGTCCAGATGGAGATCTGCACTCCGTAGAGCACGGTGTCCGTGGCCACGGTGCCGGTGAGCTGCACGCGGTGCCAGGTGTCGGGCTCGGTCGGCAGGGTGACGAACTCGGTGGCCACGGCGTCGGTGAGGCCGCCTCCGCGGCCGCCGATGGAGATGCCGGTGATCTGCTCGAAGACGGCCGAGGGCAGGTAGATGTAGGCGCTGATGGTGACCGGCTCACCCTCGGCGATGGTGCCGCCGATGAAGCCCGAGGAGATCGCGGCCGCCGCGTGGGCGTCCAGGGCGTTGGAGGTCACGCGGGTGATCTCCAGGGCCCGCGGTCCGAAAAGAAGCACGGGCGGGGCGACGGCCGCCAGGGTCGTCTGCTCGTTGGGCTCCCAGCCCTCGTAGCCGTCGGCGAAGTCGGGGTTGACGACGAGGTTCGTGGTCGAGCCGTACTCCGCGCGGATGCGCATCGGGCGCATAGAGGTGACCTGGGAGCGGCCGCCGCTGGTGTAGGGGCCGTCGACGTTGGTGGGGTCGAAGCGCCGGTCGGTGTTGTCCAGGACCAGGGTGCACGACCCGGCGTCGTAGGTGACGACCGGGGAGGAGACACGGTCGGAACCGCGGCTGGTGCTGGCCGCGCGCACGTAGGGACTGATGTCGGTGAAGGTGGTCGCATCCGCTAGGACGTTGGTGTCCAGCCGACCGCGATCGGCGTCGTCCAGATGAAAGACCAGGCCGCCGTCGGAGGTGGAGAAACTGGCCTCGACGATGAGCGTGGGCATGCCGGGGAAGGCGCCCTCTACTCCCGAGGGGTCCGCGGATTCCGCAGGCGGTGGCGCCTGGCCTCCGTCGCGGTACTCCACCAGGGCCCACAAGGTGGTCACCCGGCGCTGCACGGTCGCCGAGGTCACCGTGGTGTAGCCGATCTCGATCCCGTCCAGCTGGGCCGGGGTCCAGCGCTGTTCCTCGCTGGCGTCCGGGTCCACCTGGGAGGTAAGGGTGTACAGGTGCGCGTCGCTGACGCCGTGGGTGACCCACCCGTTGAGCGCGCAGCTCAGCGTGGACCCGGTGAGCGTGGTCCCGTCCGGGCTGGTCAGGGTGAGCGCCAGGTCGCGGGTGCCGGTGTCGCCGAGGGAGCCGACCCGAGCGCCGACCTGGACCAACAGGACCTCGTCGGTGTCCAGCAGAGCGGGCGGGCGCGGCGTGAGGGCGAAGGAGTCGGCGGCCGCGGCGGCGCCGTTGGCCGAGTGCCAGGCGTAGCTGGCGGAGTCGTCCGGGCTGATCTCGCGCACCGTCTGCCAGGTGTCCCCGCCCGTGGTGCTGCGCCACTGGGAGAGTGCGCCCGGGCCCGCCGGGCGCAGGTGGATGATGCGGCCCTCGCCGGGCCAGGTCTGCTCGCCGTCGCCGTTGACCGCGCAGTCGTCGATGTACAGGTCCGTCGTGGCGGGCGAGCACACGCCGATGCGGAAGCGGTTGACGTTCTCACCGATGGTGAGCAGGGCGGCCTCGGCGAACTCCACGCCGTCCAGGCGCGCGGAGGCGCCGGAGTCCAGCGGACCCACGCGCAGCTCGACGCGGTGCCAGGTCTGCGTGGTCAGGGCCACGGAGTCCGACCCGATCTGCGCGCCGGCGATCTCGTCGTCGTCCCACAGCTGCAAGGTCCCGCTCGCGGTGAGGCGCACGCTGGCCACGACGAGGTTGGCGTCGTCGACGGCCTGGAGGAGGGAGGTGGTGACGTCGGGCAGCTCGGCGATGAAGACGTAGGCGCGCAGGTACCAGGGGCTGGTCTCGGTGGCCGCCACCCGGTGGGAGATGAAGGCCGTGTCCTCGCTGGTGTGACAGTGCAGGGCGGCCTGTCCGGATCGGACGATGTCCGTGGAGATGGCCACCTGACCGTTGCCGCCATCGCACTCCACTCCGTCCAGCAGGCTCTGAAGCTCGAACCCGCAGGACCACACCCGGTTCTGCGCCAGGATCGGCGTCGGGGTGGGGCGCAGCAGGATGGCGGTGGCGGCCATGACGCCGGGCTCCGCCGCGGCCAGGGTGTGCGGGGCGGTGGGGCCGGTGGCCGTGACGGTGGTGTAGGCACTGGCGATGGAGCGGGGCAGGGTGGTGATCGGGATCAGCGCGTAGGGCCACGCCCGCTCGGTCTCGTCCCAGTGGAACCCGAAGGCGAGCAGGACGTCCCCCGCTTCGGCCTCCACAGACGGCAGGTCGATCGCCGAGACGTCCCCGGCGCTGGCGTGCGCGGTGGCAATGAGCTCCACGCCGCGCCAGACCTGGAGCTCCACGAAGTGCCAGTGGTCTCCGGACCAGGTGAAGGTGTAGCTGTTGGGCTCGTTGGCGGCGTCGCGGGTAGCCACCCAGTTCGCGACCTGGTTGCCCTCGAACTCGTGCGTGGCGACCAGCTCGAACTCGGCCGGGGCCGTGAGGTCGCGCTGGTCGTTCGCGGTGACTAGCGCGACGAGCAGATCGCCGTCCTCGGCCTGTACAGGTACGTCCACGGTGACCTCGGCGAGGAAGCCGCCGGCGGTCGCGCTGGCGATGTAGTGACTCACGAGCGCCACCGCTTGCCGCTGCGCTTCTCGTAGGCCTGGATGCTCTCGACGACGGCCTTGCCGACCTCAGCCGGGTTGCCGCCGGGGCCCACGGTGACGTGGATCTGGTAGGTGGTGCCGCCCTCCCCCGCGGGGGTGATGTGGGCGCGCGAGCCCATGGTCAAGTACTCGGGGCCGCGCTCGCCGACCTTGTACGTGTGCCCGGGGTGGACCTGCCCGCCCAGGGCTCGGGCGGTGGGCCAGGTCAGGCCGAGGCCGACGCCTTCGCGCAGGGCCCGGGTCAGGCCGGGGGTGTGGGCAAGGGCGTTCTCGCGCCGGTCCTGGTCCAGGATGCCGAGGACGCCGCCGCGGGCGTAGCCGTTCCACTTCGAGCGCAGGATGGCGGTGGCCGAGTTCATGTAGCCGGTCTGCTTGCGGACCCGGTTGGACTCGTTGCCGCCGATGGTCTGCTTGCGCGCGGCGTCGGAGACGATGTTGATGTGGCCGTTGCCGCGGTAGGTGGCCAGGTCGCCGTCGCGCGCCGAGCTCTTGGGGACCTTGGTCATGCGGCTGTTGAAGGTGGCCACGGCCGCGGACCAGGTGTCGTTGATGGCCCCCTTCGCGCCGGCGTCCTTGAAGATCTTGGACACGAACATCGCGCACCAGGGCAGGCCGGACATACCGAAGGCCCTGGTGAACTCGTTGTTGGCGTCGTTGCCGCCGAAGTTGCCGATCTTGGAGGAGGCCAGGTTGATGACCTTGTCGGCGTTGCCGCCGGTGAGCAGGGCGTCGAGCGGCTTGAACTTGTCGAGGATCTTGCCGACGAAGTGGCTGACCACGTCGACGGCCATGCCGCCGAAGCCCGTGCTGCCGACGGCCTCACGAGTACGGTCGACGAAGGGGTTGAGGGTGCCCTTCGCGATGCTGTAGAAGCCGTCGCGGAAGTTGTCGGCCGCCCCCGACAGGAAGCCGGAGACCGCGCCGAGGATGCCACCACGCGAGAAGCCGGGCTCGTGGAACTGGTCCAGCGACTTGCCCGCCATGGCGGCCCGGTTGACCGCGAACAGCCGCGCCCTCTCGCGGGGATCCTTCATCGCCTCGGCGACGTAGACGCCCTCACCGCGGCGCATGGGCACGAGCTGGTCGTCGCCCTGGTGATAGGTGGAGTAGCCGGGCAGCACGCCACCGCGCGCCAGTCCACGAGGAATGGACATCTTGTCAATTTCGGAAATGCCCGGGACCTTTTCCGCGACCTTATTCCAAACGGCTACAATTCCCTTGTTGTACACCGTGTCGATCACGAATTTAATCGGCGCTCCGGCGGCACTTTTGACTTTCTGCCAGGCCGTTTTGATGGCGTCCTTCGCCGTTTCGAAGGCACCCGCCACCTTGCCGACGGCTTCTTTCACGGCATTGAACGCGGGTTTGATCCCAGAATTCCAGACCGTGGAAATGGTCGCCTTGATTCCATTCCAGGCCGGGACTATTACGTTATTCCAGAGCCACCGGAAAATAGGACCGAGGACATTGGAGATAAAAGCATTGATCGCTGAGAACGCGGGCTTGATGATCGAGTTCCAAGCCCAGCTGATCGCCGCTCCGATTCCCCGAAAGGCGGGCGCTATGACGTTGTTCCACAACCACAGGACGACCGGCACCAGAACGTTTTGCACGTAGGCGATGTAGAGCCTGATCACCGGCATGATCACCTTGTTGAAAACCCACGAGATCACTGCGCCTATGGCAGAGAAAGCTGGCTGGATCACGCCGTGCCAGAGATTCATCACCGCTGGCTGGAGTGTGTTCTGCCAGAATCCAACCAGTGCCATCAGCGCGGGCTTGATGCCATTTTCCCACGCCCATAGAATGGCGAGCTTGATGCCTTCCCAGGCTGCGGTGACGACTGCCCTAAAGGTCTCGGAATGCCGCCAGGCAAGGAGAATTGCGCCCACCAACAAAAGGACTCCGGCAATGATGAGCCCAATAGGGTTGGCGCTCATCGCTACATTCAAAAGCCATTGCACGGCGGTCCAGGTGCGCGTCGCCACCGTAATGGCAACCTGAGCGACCTTCTGTGCGATAAGCGCGACCTTGGCGGCGGTCGCCTTGACGGCGACCTTGCCGTACTCCAGCGAGACCCGACCCAGGTTCGCGGCGAACGCCGCGGCGCTCCGTGCTCCGTTGGCCATCGCCGACCCGGCCTGCGCGGCCTTGGCCTTGGTCGCCTCGATGGCGACCCGGCCGTACTCGGTCGCGGTCTTGCCGACCTGGGTGGCGAACTCGCCGACCTTGCTCGCGCCGGTCATGATGGCTTGACCGGCCTGGGCCGCCTTGGCCTTGGCGGACTCCCGTGCGACCCGGCCGTACTCCATGGCCGTCTTGCCGACCTGGGTGGCGAACTCGCCGACCTTGCTCGCGCCGGTCATGATGGCCTGACCGGCCTGCACGGCCTTGGCCCGGGCCGCCTCGACCGCGATCTTGCCGTACTCCAGCGCGGTCTTGCCCAAGTTCGCGGCGAAGCTGCCGACGGTCTTGACCCCGGTCCAGATCGCCGAGCCCGCTTGGGCGGCCTTCGCGGCGAGGGCCTTCGCGGCGATCTTGGTGTACTCCCAGGCGACCATGCCCAGGGTGCCGACGAACTGGCCGATGCCCTTGATGCCGCTGGCCACGGAGCTGCCGAAGGTGCGCAGGGCCGCCCCGGCGCGCGAGGCCCTGGAGGCGTTCTCGCCGAGCGCGTCGGAGCCCTTGACCAGGCCGCCGATGAAGCCCGCGGTGCCGCCGACGACACCGAGCATGCCGCCGGCGAGCACGCCGACTCCGCGGACCAGGCCGAAGACCCCGGTGAGCAGACCGGTGACCTTGCCCAGCAACGGGGCCAGCAGGATCGACCAAGCCAGGAACTGGGTGACGGCGGCCTGCGTCTCCGGGCTCAGGCTGTTGAAGGCGTCGGCGATCTGGCCGATGACGTCGGCGATCCCGGGGAGGATGGAGAGCAGGTCCTCGGCGATCCCGACGAGCAGCTCGAAGGCGGTGGCCAGGTCCTCCTGGCCGCTCGTGCTGTTGGCCCAGGTATCGAAGCGCTGGGTGAGCTGCTCGATGGTGTCGAGCAGGGACTCGCCGTCGGCGGAGGCGGCGCCGAAGACACCGCCCAGGCCGCCGCCGAGGTTGCCCGCGATGCGCGAGAGCTGACCCAGGACCTCGCTGGCCTTGGCGACCGCGCCCTCCATCTTGGCGGCGCCCTCTTCGGTGGTGAGCCAGGCGGCCGCGGCTTCCAAGCCTCCGGCCGCCCACTCGTTGAAGGCCGTCACCATGGGCAGGCCCGCCTTGACGAGCTCACCCAGCACGGTGATGAGCGGCGGGACAACCTTGCCGAAGGAGTCGGTGGCGGTGGCCGTCTCGGTGAAGATGTCGGCCATCTGGCCGCGGAAAAGCTCGGTGCCCGCGGCGGCCATGGCCTCCTTGGCCACACCGTTCAGGGACGCCGCGACCGCGCTCATCCCCGACTCCAGCTCCGGGGCGGACTCCTTGGCCAGGCTCTTGAGGTCCTCGCCCAGGCCGGAGAACAGCTCCTCCTGGACCGCCTCGCGCACGGGCTCGAAGCCCTCGCGGATCCCCTGCCAGGAGCGGACGAACTCCCGGGCCGCTGGCGACAGGTCCTCCAAGGCCTCGGCGAGCGCCTCGGCGTCCTCGTCGGCGACCGCCTTCATCGCCTCGCCGACGCCGCTCAGGCCGACAGCGAGCGTGGCCGCGGCCGCACCGGCCGCACCGGCGGCCGCAGGCAGGGCCAGCAGGGCGCCCGAGGCGGGACCCACGGCCGCGCCCAGGGCGGTGACCGCCGAGGCCGCGCTGAGGATCGCGGTCGGCTTCAGGGCGATGGAGGCGCTTTGACCGAAGGCGTTGATGCGCCGGTCCAGGTTGCCGATGGACTTCTCGGTCCGGTTCATCGCCTTGGCCGTGCGGGCGTTGAACGTCTCCAGCCGTTTCTCCAGCTGGGAGACGTTCTTGGCCGCTGCGGCCAGTGGCTTGCCGAGCTTGTTCAGGCCCAGCAGGGAGAGGGTGACAGTGCGGCCCACGGCTCACCCCCGCCCTGGTCAGGTCATCTGCGTCTGGACCGGGCGGCGTCGCGCTTTTCTTCGGCGATGATCTTGTCGATCTGCTCGCAGAAGTCGAGGAAGACGTCCGCCGGAAGGTCCTGGGCGGTGAGGTAGGTGATGCCGAAGTGCTCGTGGAGCCTTACGGCGTAGGTGCGGAGCTGGCCATCGAGACCTCCGCGCTCATCGGGCCAAGCCCGACGCCAGGGGTCGTCGGCGGGGTGGGGACGACCGCGGGCGGAGTAGGGGCTTTTCCCTCACTGCCGCTGCTCTCCGCCAGTGCGGCCGCGGCCTGCACCTTGATCTGCTCGTCCTCGTCGACCTCGAAGGACAGGGCGGGCACGCCCGGGCGTGGGGTGTCGCCGATCTCGCAGTCGATGTCGTCCCAGGCCACGGCCTTGCCCTCGCGCCGGTGCAGGACGTAGAGCATCGCGGTGATGGCGTCGGGATCCATCTCCTGGAAGCCCTCCAGGAAGCCCTTGATGGTCAGCCCGGTGCGCTCCTTGATCAGGCGGGCTTCGGAGAGGGTGGGCGCGCCGGACCACTCCCACTCCTGAGTGGGGGCGTCGTGGTGCATGAGCTTGATGATCATCGTGTCTTGATCTCCTTTTCGAGGTCAGCGGCGACGTCGACGACGATGCGGTCCGCTGCTTCGCGCATCGTGGACAGGTGCGGTTCGACGGCCTTGTAGAAGAACTGGTGACGCGGCTGGAGCTGGACCCACCGGTTGCGGTCGCCGAAGATGGGGTGGCGCCAGCGGTTGAAGGGCGACTCGCCCTCCATGTAGGAGGCGAGGTTGCGCCGGTCGTCGGGCATCTTGTCGGGGCGGATGCTGATCTCGGCGCCGACGAACTTGCCCTGGGCACGCATCTTGAGCGTGGTCGCGCGGGCGATATCCGAGCGCAGGGAGCGGCGGCCGCGCCGCTTGTTCTGGCCCTTGCTCGGGATGCGGCGCACCGCGCCGCGCACGGCCGGGACCGCGGGCTTGAGGACACCGCGCAGCTCCTTGGCCAGGCGGCGGCGCAGCTCCTTGGCCTTGGGGCCGCCGTAGGCGCGCAGCGCCTTCTGGAGCTGCTTGAGGTTGCCGAACCCCTCGATGGTGACGGGGTCCCGGCGGCCGCGAGCCATCAGCTCACAGCCCGGGCCAGGGTGCCGTTGCCCGGGAAGCTGACCGAGGTGGTGGCCAGGTCGCCGACCGCGCCGTCCAGCGGGGTGTACTCGGTGATGAGCACGGACCCGGAGTACTCGGGGTTGGTCTCGGAGACGGCGGCCGAGGTGGGCTTGAGCGTGAAGGCCACGGTCGTGCCCAGCAGCGGCCACAGGGTCTGGTCGATGGCGGACGCGGCGAAGTCCTGGTTGAACTCCACGTCGATGGAGAACGACTTCAGGCCGCCCAGGCGCGAGCGCCAGTCGTCGCCCATCGCGGTGTCCTCCAGCTCCTCGGCCTCGACACTGATGGTCACGGACCGAGTGAAGTCGGACAGGTTCACCGAGTTCAGTACGAAGTCGGCGTCCTTGAAGGAGAAGCTGGCCATGGCAGAAATGCCCCCTGACATGCGAAAAGCCACCGCGATGGGTGGCTTGGGTGAAGGGCCGAGCGGCCGGAGAGGAGAAGGGTGGCTACTGGATGCCGATCACGCCGGCGACCGTGTGCTCGCCGGTGATCGCGCTGACGTTCAGCCGCCAGTAGGTGTCGGTGATCGGGCCCGCCACGCGCGCGGCCCAGGTACCACCGACGGCGCTGACCGGCCCGAGGGTGGCCCGCGTGGTGGGGTCGGCGAAGCCGACGGTGTCGTCGGACTCCACGGTCACGGTGATGGTCGTCCCGGCGGCGAAGGTGTGCAGCGCCGCGTACAGGTACTGGCCGTCGTCGACGGCGCCCGCCTGGACGATGGAGCCGAGCTGTCCGGTGGCGTCCACCGTGGTGGTGGAGGCGAGCAGGCGCCCGCGCACCAGACCGGAGTGGCCCTCGCTGCCCGAGAGCGCCATGGAGAAGGGGCAGGCCTCGCCGACGGCGCCGAAGGCCTCGTAGGAGAACTCCGCGCCCTGGTAGAAGTAGGCGACGCCGCCCTCGTCGCCGGTCGGGCTGAAGGTCGCCGCCAAGCCGGTCTGGCTGAGGTTGGTGAACATCTGCTCGTCCGGCGCGGCCTCCCAGAACCCGGCGGTCTCCGAGCTCGCCGAGCGCAGGCCGCCGATCCGCTTGCGCCAGCCACCGGCCCCGAAGGGGGTGACGTCGAGCTCCTCCACCTCGGTGGTGAGGCTGACCGAGTTGGAGTGGCCGGTGAAGTCGTAGCCGCCGACCCAGACGGTCGCGTCCAGAAGAGCGAAGGAGGACATCAGTCCTCACCTCCCTCGGCGTCCGACTCCTCGGGCGTCTCGTCCTGCTCGACGGCGGAGGCGGTGATGACGTGTTCGCCCTGGGCCAGGCGGGCCTTGGCGCCCTTGCCGCGCCGGACGCCGCCGGGCTCGGGCAGGGGTGCGACGTGACCACCCCGGATCAGGGCCGAAATGTTCACTGCGGCGGGGTTCAGGTCGACGGTGCCACCGGGGTCGACTCCCCCGACCTGGCTCCCGCCGACGACCCGGTATCTGGGCACGAGCCCTCCTACTTGCCTCGGGTGTGCACGACCAGGCGCAGGACCGCGCCCACGTGCTCGATGTCGATGCTGGTGAAGCGCGCGTCGTACTGGTTCATCCGCGAGACGTGGGCGTCCACGTCGGGCAGGCCGAGCGTGCGGTTGAGCCAGATGTGCTGGCGGATGGACCGGTCGCCGTAGCTGGCGACGTACTCATCCAGCGCGTCCTGGGCGATCCCGGCCTCGGTCAGGGAGACCAGGACGTAGAGGTCGAACTCCCAGGTGTCGGTGCCCCGGCCCATCGACACGGTGTAGTCGGCCTCGGACGGGGTGACGATGACGCACGGCAGCAGCGGGGAGTCCGGGACGGTCTTGTACGCGACCAGGTCCTCCAGCTGGTTGAGGGTGTCGGCCAGCGCCGCGCGGATCTGGGTCAGGGACGCCATGTCACACCCCCAACAGGCCGATACGGACGAAGGGGTGCAGGAGCCCGACCACGTCGGGGTCGTAGCGGCCGATGCGCACCACGCCGAAGTCGCCGAAGCCGGCGACACCGAAGGGCGCGTCCTTGCGCCGGGCCAGCTGAGCGGCCTTGAGGATCGTGGCCTGTTCGACGTCGTCGGGCACCTGCGACCAGCCGAAGGTCGCCGTGACCTGAATGCGGCGGCGCCGGTCGCGCACCGCGCGGAGCCCGCGGCTGTCCAAGGTCCGGCCTGTCAGTGGGACCGGGAAGCGCCGGGCGCCGACGGCGGCCAGGCGCCACCAGGCGTAGGCCTCGCCGTCGGCGTCGGCGTTCTCCGGCTCCAGGACGTAGTCCTCGTCCAGCGTCCAGGTGTTCTCGTAGACGCCGTCGCCGTCGTCGTCGGTGGCCACCGCCAGCCCGGTGGTGGTGGCGATGTCGTTGACGTCGATCTCGATCGCGTCCTCGGCGCGGTAGTGCCGCACCGCGGGCTCGGGATCCTGCCAGAACCGGCGGCCGCAGTAGCGGTCCACCGCGCGCGAGGCGGCGTTGACGGCGCGCTCCAGCAGGGCCTCGTCCATCTTGGTGCCCGGGTCGGAGAGGTGGTCGCGCAGGTCCTGGGTGGAGCAGTAGCCGTTGACGACAGCCATGACCTACCGCCTCAGGCGAACGTGACCGTGGCCAGCGCGCCCGCGCCGACCAGGGTGAGATGGATGCCGCCGGAGCACAACGCGTCGGTGACCTCGGCCGACGCGGTGGCCCCGGCGGCTGCCGCCACGGTGAGCACGGTGGCGCCGGCCGCACCTCCGGCGCGCACCTCAACCGTGGCGGCGGCTTCGGCAGCCGTCACGACCAGCTCGCGCAGGTAGGCGCTGGTGGTGACCACGTCGCCGGTAGCGCTGACCTGGACGATGCGACTGGGGTTCATCAGCTGCTCCGATTCCGTCCGCCGCGGTGCTGTCGGTTGCGGGCCGGGGTCTTGGCGCGCTCAGGCTCCACGGACTTCTCCGCGGCCGCGTCGTCCTCAGTGGGCTTCTCGTCCTCGGAGTCGGACTCCTTCTCCGTGGGCTCCTCGCCCTTGGGGTCGGATTCCTTCTCCGTGGCCGCGTCGTCCTTCGCTGGCTCGGCGGATTCCCCGACGCGCGCGATGACGCCGGGCGAGTCCCGCAGGACCCAGGCGGCGTCGGCCTCGTCCAGGTCCACGGTCGTGCCGGTATCCCACGGGCCGAAGCGTCGGCCGTCCCGGGTTGCCGTGTAGGGGTGGTTGACGACGTAGGCGGTCACGACGACGCCCCCACCAGGCCGTACCAGCGCGCACCGTCGCACCACACGAACGCGGCCTCGGCCTGCGTCGGGGTGCACACGGTGGTGCCCGCGTCGTCGCGGATGGTCAGGACCTCCGCGGCGTCGGCGGTGTTGGCGATGTAGAGGTAGGCGCCCTCGCACCCGGCCTCTGCGGGCAGGTCGACGTTGCGTCCCGCGCCGCCGGGGTCGAACGCCAGGGCGTTGTAGGTCTCCACCTCGTCGGCGGTGATGACCCGGGCACCGGCCAGGGTCTCGTTCGGCTTGGCCGAGAACCGGCTCGCGCGAGCCGACGGCCAGGTGGCGATGCGTTCCCTCGCCATGGGGTCCTCCTCCATGCGAAGGGCCGAGCCCCAGTGGAGCCCGGCCCTACCCGGTCGTCGTTACAGGTCGATGTTGTAGAGCACGTCGGTGTGCTCGATGCCGGACGCCGCCCCGGTCGGGGTGTAGCGGCCCAGGCCCACGCGCGTCGACCAAGTGATGAAGTTCTGCTGGGTCCGGATGTCCCGGTCCGTCTCGACCATCATCTGGCTGCGGGTGCCGACCACGTATCCGCGCCGGTTGAAGGAGACCAGCTGGCCCTTGGTGTTGTTCGCCGCAGTGGTGGAGACCTTGCCGTCGGCCTCGGTCTTGGACACGTCCATGGACGCGATCAGCGGGTGGTTCAGGATGCGGGCCTGCTGGCCGTTGAGCACGGTGGCGCGCTCCCCGATCTTGTCGACGGTGAGCGCCTCGTCGATGAAGCTCGCGGCGTCGGCGGTCTCGGGGTCGGCGATGTAGACCAGCTCGTCCGAGTCCAGCGGGTGGGACCAGTCGTGCTTGTGGGCCGCGTCGAGCATCCGGCCCTTCTGGGCCTTGAAGTGGTTGAGGGTGATCGCCCCGCCCACGTTCGCCGCGTTGGCCGTGTTGTCCACCAGAGAGGAGTGACGGATGCCGTCGAACGCCAGGTAGTACAGGTCGTCGTCGGGGTTGGCGTCGTCCAGGTTGATGTTGCCGGTCGCGGCGTTGGTGGTGTCACCGTTGAGCAGGATCGAGTCCATGTGGTGCGCCCACGACCGGGTGGCCTCGTCCCGCAGGAAGGGCAGGAACGGGATCAGGGAGTCCTCGTCCAGCTCGTAGCTCCAGATCTGGAGCATGAGCAGCTTCTTGGCGTCCACCTGCACCCGGTTGGATCCGGTCTTGGTGGAGCCGTAGCTGGCTGCGTCGCTCGTGGTGGACTCGCCCACGAACTTCACCGTGGGCAGGGTCGCCTGGACCGGCAGGTGGGCGGTGGGCGCCTCCATGTGGAAGGAGTTCACCAGGCCGAAGACGCGAGCCTGGGCCTGCGCGCCGCGCCAGAGCTCGTTGACGTACTGGGCACCGATGAGCTGCTGGCCGTAGCCAGACTCGGCGGTGTCCATCGCGCGCACCGCGCGCTCGTAGCCGACCGGGTCGATCCGGCCGTCGCGCAGCATCTCCGAAAGCTGCTGGTGGCCGCGCGAGCGGATCACCGCGGCATCCTCGTAGCGGCCCTCAGAGACGGCCTTGAAGGTGTTGGCCAGCTCCTCGCTGGGGCCGTTGCCCATGCCACGCTTGCGCGCCGCCAGGGTGATGTCGTGCAGCATCTCCACGTCGGAGACGCTCAGACCCATGCGCGCGTACTTGGTGCCGACCAGCTGCTCGGAGGACTTGCCGCCACCGAAGCGCACCTTGCGCTGCACCTCGGGGTCGTTGAGCATGCCCTCCAGGTTCTCGCGGATGAAGTTCTTGATGGCCTCGTCCGAGCGCAGCAGCTCCAGCACGTCCTCGCTGGGCAGGCTGCCCCGCACGGACTCGGTGGCCTCGTTGATCTTCTCCTCGTGGGCGGTGAGTCGCTGCCGGATCTCGGCCGCCAGCGCCTCCATGGTGAGCGTGTCGCTCATGCTGGACTTCCTTTCCATGCGAAAGGCCACCCCGTGGGGTGGCCTGGGAGTTGGGTGTGGAGGCCGCGAAGCGGCTGGTCCGGGAGTGGTCTCTAACCGAAGGCGCCGAGCAGAGCTGCGGCGTCGGCGGGATCGAAGGCGGGGACGCTCTGGGCCGCCTGGAGCTCTTCCAGCTTCTGGGCGTGGACGTCACGCTCAGCCTTGATCGCGGCGAGCTGGGAATGCGCTACATGCAGGCGCTCGGCGTAGTCGTCGCGCTCGGCCAGCGCGGCGGTCAGCGCCTCGGGGGTCGGCCCCTCGGAGACGTCCTCGACGGGGGCCTTGGTGAGCGGACCCATCGCGAGCGAGCGGGCGATAGCCGCGGCCAGGGTGACGGGGTCGGCCTGGCGGATGAGCTCCTCGGTGACCTCCACCGAGCGCGTCAGCTGCTCGGCGTTGCGCAGAACCCGCACGCCGAGGTCCGGCGGCAGGCTCGCCACGAGGTTGGCCCAGTCCGAGCGCAGACCCCGGCCCGACTCCACGACCGCGCTCGCGTCCATGGGGATCGGGACGGCGGACGTCTCCAACAGCTCCCAGTCGGTGGCCACGCCGCCGCGCCAGTAGTTGTCGGCCTCGTTCTCCCACTCGTTCACGTCGAAGCCGATGCTGACGGCGTTGAGGAAGCCGCCGCGGTACTTGCGCTCGACCTCCATGGCGAACTCGTCATCGGGGTCGAACTCGATGTCCATCATCAGCCGGTTGCCGTCGGTCTCCACCGTGGGGGCCCGGCCGATCGGCAGGGACTGGCGCCCCCAGTAGGAGTGGTTGTAGCCGATCACCGGGTTGGCCCGGAACCGCTCCAGTCGGGCGCCGCTCATACGCAGGTCGATGCCATCGCCCTTGCGACCTTCCGTGGCCGCCACGAAGCGCAGCGGCTTGCCTTCCTCAGCGCGCTCCAGGTGGGCGCGCACGTACCCGCGGTTCATCGCGGACTCCCTATCTCGTTGAATGCGGCCAACACCTGGTTCCAGGCGCGCTCGATGTCGAGGGGCTCCTCGTCGTCCTCGCCCTCGTTCTCGCCGGGCTCTGGCTCCTCGACGGGCGGCTCTTGCTCGTCCTCGCTGGGTTCCTCGGTCAGCTCCTGGGCAGGCCCTTCGGCCGACTCCTGGGCTGGGACCGACTCCTCGTCGGAGACGGCGAACTTGTTCGCGGGCGCCCACCACACATCGCCCCACGGCACCGCAGGCATGCCCTTCTTGGCCCGCCACTCGTTGATGGTCATCGCGCCGGCCTCCATGGCCTGGCGGTCGCGACCCCAGATGTCGGACTCTGCCTCCTGGAGTGCGGGCACCGACTCGTAGTTCCAGGCGACGTGGGTGGTGGAGCGGTAGCCGAACTGGCTGCCGAACATCGGCAGCAGCTGCTCGGTGATCTCGTCGGCGCGCAGGTCCGCGTCGGGCACCAGCGCGTGCGCCCACAGGATCTGCTGGTACTCGCGGGCGTTGCTCAGGGTCGCGTACTTGGCGTCGTTGAGCAGGGGCGTCGGAATGCCGTAGGCGTTGCCCACATCCCGCAGGGTCAGATCCAGCCCCTCGACGAACTGGGCGTCCTGAGGCGTGACACTCAGACCCTTGAGCTGGGCCTCGTAGCGCAGCACCGCCCACCTGTGGGCGTTGTCCACGCCCTTGAAGCGCCGGGCCAGGTCACGCTCCAGGTCGCGCGCCTGCTCCGCGGTGAAGGTGGCCTTGTCCGTGGCGGGCACGACCACTCCCCCGGCGAGCAGCCCGTTCTCGAAGAGCTTGGCATTGGCGCGCATCATCGAGCTGGCGGTGTCAGCGGCCAGGCGCGCGGCTGCCAGCGGGGAGAGCGGGGAGAACTCGTCGTTGGGGTTGGGGTAGCGGAACCAGACGATCTCGTCAGGACGGAACCGCACCGGCTGTCCGCCGTAGACGGGTTCGTAGATGAACTCGGAGATGTACTTCGTCTCGTGGACAACGGGGCGCACCCGGTCGGCCTTGAGCCACCAGATCTCCGAGGGCGTACCCGAGGAGTCGCGCTCCACCGCCCAGAACGACTCGCCCCAGATGCCCATGGCCATCTCGTCCATCCGGATGAGGCGCCGCAGGGTCCAGTGGGGGTTGACGCGCTGGAGCAGGTCGTAGACCGGCCCCTTCTCGATCTGCTGCTTCTTCGCCCCTCGCCCGGCGTACAGCCGCAGCTCCAGGGACGACATCAGCCGGGCCCGCAGGCTCACCGCGGCGTACACGTGCGCCGAGGTGGCGACGTAGTCGCCGTACTCCTCCCCGCCAGCGAACCGCTCGTCCTGGTGCCCCCAGTAGTCCACGCCCGGAGGCGTGGCCACGCCGCCCACAGGCCAGGCGCGTTCGCCGCGCATGTGCCGGGAGACGCGGTCGAGCAGACCCATCAGACACCGCCGTGGCGCGGCGTCGAGGCGTCCTGCCAGCCGACCGCCACCGCGGCGGCCGCCCACCGCGCGCCGTACCCCACGGCCCACAGCACAGCGGCCACTCCGGTGAGCAGGCCGCGCGCGGCCGTGCCCAACAGCCAGCCCAGGCCGTACAGCATCGCGGCGAGCAGAGTGAGCAGGGTCCGCCCCAGGTGCGCCGGGCTCCCGGCGCGGGCGGAGATGCGCGCGAGCGGGACCTTGTTGAGCATCGCGACCACGGCCGCCTCCTCACGCCATCAGCGAGCCCTGGAGGGCCTCGGGTTCGTCGGGAGCCTCATGGGCCTTGATCGTGTGCCCCCAGCGGGCGAGGGTGACGGCCACCAGCGGGGAGATGTCCGCCGAGGTGGACTCGCGGGCCCAAGCCCAGGAGTCGCCGAGCTTGCGCTTGGTCGCCGCGGCCACCGCGGCGTTGAGCGGCGCCGCGTTCTGGTGGCGCGCCCGGTCGTTGACGAGGTCGTCGTACAGGGCGCCGCAGGCCTGCGCCATGTCGGAAGAGGTCGCCTTGAGGACCGTCACGTCCTCGGCCTCCAGGTCGGGAATGAGGCTGGCGGCCGGGCCGCGGCCGTCGATCACCACGGCGCAGGGGCCCCACTTCTCCACCAGCTCCACCAGGCGCTTGACCATCCACCCGGTGCCCGCGCGGTGGTCGATGACGCCCAGGTGCATGGCGCCGTCGCTCCTCAGGCCCGCGACGCCGATGGAGCCCGAGGTGCGCTCGGGGGTGATGTCGGCGGCGAAGGCCACCGGGTCCAGCGGCGCCGATCGGGCGTCGATGAGCTCTTCCCAGCGCTCCTTGGAGATGACCTTCCAGCTGGAGGCGTCGGCCACGTAGTCGCCCACGCCCAGGCGCTCGCGCAACCATTCCCGGCGGCCCAGCGCGGTGCGCTCGCTGGCGATGAACTCCATGTTCAGACGGATGCCCAGGCCGGGGTTGGCCTTGGCCCAGTTGACCGGATCGTCGGGGTCGTCGTGCTGCGTGCAGCCCTTCGGGCAGAACTCGTCGCACCCGTCGATCGACCACTCCAGGTACGCCAGCCGCTCGGTGTCCCCGGCCAGGGCCCGGCGGCGCACGCGCGAGATGGCCTCGCACGGGGCGAGCGTCTTGTCCGCGGCCGACGTGGTGTACCAGACCTGCGGGTTGGGGCGGGCAGCCAGGGTCGGCAACAGGGCCGCCATGTGGTCGTCGCCGAGGTTGTAGGCCTCGTCGAAAATCACTAGATCGCCACTGAAACCGCGGCCGCCGCCTCCGGTGCGAGTGGCGAAGAGCAGGCGCTGCCCGCCGTGGAGCTCGATGCCCTCCTGGCCGTGGGTGTGACTGACCCGCTTGATCCGCCGGTCCAGGTCGGGGTTGGCCTCGTGTAGCCGCAGGATCCGCCGGAAGGCCTCCTTGGAGGTGCGGAACTCGTGCGCGGTGTGGGTGATCAGCTCTTCGCCGAACAGGTGCAGGCCGGCCAGCTCGCGGGCCTCGATCACCGACCCCTTGCCGTTCTGGCGGCCGACCAGCAGGCCGACCTCGAACGCCGCCCAGGTGCCGTTCGCGCGTTCCCCCAGGGAGTCGTCCAGGGTCAGGCGCTGCCAGGGGTCGAGCTCCAGTCCCGCGGTGGCGGCGAGCTCAATCGCCTCCTGGCCCGCGCTGCTCATCCGCGGCGGGCTCACGTGCACGCGCGGCGTCTGCGCGCCGAGCAGCACGGCGGGCGGCGAGATCGTCAACGCTGTCCCTCCTGTCGGCGTCGGGCAGCTCGTCGATCTCGCGCAGGACCATCATGAGCTGGCGCGAGAGGGGCGCGACCTCGTTGGGTTCGGCCGCGTCCAGGGCGGCGCCGATGCGGTCGCGCAGGGCTTCGAGGGAGCGGCGACGATCACCCTGCGTGACGATCTCCGAAAGGCTGTCCATCGCTCCCCCTGACCTGGAAAAACTCTCGGGGAAAAATGCGAGCGAGGGGCGATCCGGGGTCAGCCACGGTGACAGATCGTCATTTTTTAGGGGGTACCCCTCACCGAATGTGATAGGGGCAGGTGGCATCCGGTCACCAGTCCCGCGAGGTGTCGGTGGCCTTCGACTCCCACGGCTCACCGGCCGCCGCGGCGCCAGCGCCCGGTGCGGCGCCTTCCGCCTGCGCGCGCTCGCGGGCCGCGTACCAGCGACCCACGGCAGTGAGCACCCCGGGCGGCCGCTCGGCCTTGCACCTGGCCTCGACCACCGATCGACCCGGGTCGATGGTGATCACCTTCGCGTCGTGCTCTGCGTACAGCGCCAGAGCCTTGGCGTTGGGCTGGCTGTGGATCAGGTAGACGTCGTGCTTGCGCACGTGGCGCAGCGCCCCGTTGATCGCGCCCTGGCGCGCGCGCCACACGACGTCGGCCAGGTGCGGCGGGTGTGCGTGGGTGGAGGCGCCATTGCCCGCGAGCGACTGGGCCATGCGGTCGTAGTCGATCACGATGTCCTCGGCCTTGGCCTTGCCCAGGACCCAGGTGGTCTTGCCCGCCGTGGGTGGACCGGTGATCACATACAGGGTCATGGGATCACCAGGGCCGCGAGGTGTCGTGCACCTCGGGCATGTGGCCCGTGCCCTTGCGGGAGTTGCACGAGCGGTGCATGGGCTGGAGGTTGGTCGGATCCGTGGGGTCGCCGCCCGCGTCGAGCGGGATGATGTGGTCCGCGGTCCAGGCCATCGGGTCGTTGTGGTGCAGGGTCAGGTCGATGACCCGCCCGCAGTAGGTGCAGACGTCGCCGCCCGGCATGGAGCGCAGGCGCGCGGCCGCACGGACGAAGGGGCGACCCGAGCGTCCCCTGCTTCGACCCATGTTCACCCTCCGTCCAGTCCACGGCCGCGTGTCTGGCGGGCTGGAAGTGACGTCTGTGTGAGAGGGTGATTACGCAGGTCCCAGATCAGGGCGCCCGCACGTCGAGGATGTTGTCCGGTAGGGCAGGGGGCCTTGGCGTGCGGGCCCGGAGGCCGCCCGGGTACCGCCTACCCGGGCGGCCGCACCCCGCCTCGCGTGGGGTCCGGTCGCCCACCGCCGCCGCTCGTCCCTCCAGGAGGTGAGGGGCGAGCCACGCGACGGGGACCAGCGGTGATCACAGCCCGCATAGATGCGACCTGCAAAAACCGGAGACCCTAGTGACGATGTGTCACATAGGCCTCAGTGTCCAGGAAACGAAAAAGCCCGGGAGCGGGGGCTCACCGGGCACACTGGACGCGTCTTCAGTTTCGGCCTTGATCAGGCCGATGTCAACTCCCGGGCCGGAAGTGGCGGCGGTGGCGGAGGAGTCCCTCCTTCCGGGCAGGCCGGGAGCTCGTTCAGATTCCACAGCGCGCGCCCCTTCCCGCGGGTGCCGTACTTGGTCACCCGCCCCTCGTGGGCCCAGCGGTACAGGGTCGTGCGCGGGCGGCCGGTATAGAGCTCGGCGGCCTCAGTGTCGACCAGTCGGGGCTGCATCACGTTCCTCCTCAGGGCTGAAGCGGGTTGAGGTAAGCCCAAACCGAGAAGAGCGCGCTGGCGATCCCGAGTCCCAGTCCAACCCAGGCGATGGCGGCCATACGCCAGTTGTAGTCCTTGGCGTCCTCGTTCTGCGTTGTCAGAGTGTCGATGACGAAGGTGAGCTGAGTCGAGTGCCACTCATTCCAGGCAAGCGCCTCTTCTTGGGCGCGCTCCTTGACCTCCGGTTCGGAGTTCTCGTAGACCTTGATGTACTCACTGGCCTGTTCGGGTGATAGCTTGCGCAGCTCCGGATCGGCCTCAGGGTAGGCATGCGACAAAGACCGCCAAACCCGGTCGCTGAACTGACGAGCTTGCTCGTCGAACATTTCCCGCAGAGGGGCAGCGAGAGTATCGGCGAGTGGCTGTGTAGCCTCCTGAATGGGCTTGAGTAGGGCGCCTCGGGCTGCTGGTGATAGAATCGCCCACGAAGGCGAGACTCTCCGTCCTTGCGGGTTCTTGTTTGCCACAGGGGTCACCCTTCCAGTAGCGACGCCAGGGGCATCCCCCAAGCGGCATGCTCATCATCGCCAGGGGCCAGGTCCACGAACCCGAGGGTCTTGAAGAAGGCCAGGCGCCCTTCGACGCCGTCGTTCTCGTCCGGGAGCATGAACATCCAGGTGCACCCGGCGTCAGCACAGGCCTGAGCGAAAGCGCGCGTCAGAGCGCGGCCAACCCCCATCCTGCGGGCCGAGGCGTCCACCACGAGGTAGAGCCCGTTGCCATGGGGCTTGGGATGAACTGGATCCGTGCCGGGGCCGATGTAGTGGCTGTCGGTCTGGCCCTCGATCCAACCGAGGATCCTGCCGTCGGAGTCCTCCGCAACGAAGATCGCGTGCTCCTCCACGGGCCTGTCCATCTGGTAGTTCGTCACGTCGAAGTGGGGTGCGTTCTCCTGCACCAACTCGACGATCGCTTCGTAGTCGTAGTACCGGACCTCGCGCACACGGAACTCCGGGTCGATCAGGCGAAGCATTCAGTGCCCTCCGAGGATGCGAATGAGTGGAGCAGCCATCGCCGGGAAGCGTTCGCTGGGGTCGTTCACAGCCGTGAGTCCGACGGACTCGAAGAAACGCACCCGTTCTGTCGGGTCGTCGGTCTCGTCGGGCAGGAGGAACATCCATTCGCACCCCTGGGAGCGAGCCCGCTGGGCGAACGCCTCCAGAAGCGCGCTGCCGACCCCTCTCCTGCGCATGGCAGGACTGACCATCATGGCCTGGACGTAGCCGTGGGGCTCCGGGAAAATCGGGTCCGCGCCGGCCCCCCTGTAGGCGCCGTCCACGAGTCCCTCAAGCCAGCCCACGATGGCACCTTCGCTGTTCTCGGCCACAAGAACGCAGGTCTCTCCGGGGAGCAAACCCCGCATGTAGATGTCGACCTCGAAGAGCGCGTCGTTGCTTCGCACGAACGAGTAGACAGGCTTGGCATCCCTCTCGGTCGCCTCGCGGATGCAGCAACCGACAGGCATCACGCCCGACGGCACTCCTCCACCTGCTCCGGAGTCCACCCGATCCACTCTGCGACCTCCTCTGCTGGCGTGGCTTCCTGGGCCAACCATTCTTCCAGCGCGTTGCACAGGCTGGCCGGGAGTCCCCCGGTGGGCTCCACCACGGGCGGACTGGCGGTCTCCCAGATGTAGTCCCTGTCGAGCCAGTCCTCGTCTCCCCGAATCAGGTCCGCTTCAGCTTCGGTCTCGTGGCCCGTTAGCAGGACCTGGTTGGTGCGCGCATCGGTGATAACTCCGGTGTCGTCGATCACGACGACACGCAATCCCTCGGTGGCGAGTTCATCGATGCGCCGTAGGACAGCGGCTTCGTCTCGGCGCCAAGCCAGCAGGATCTTGCGCACGTGCTGTTGCGTGGTGCTGTTCATCGGGAGCTCCGAGAGTGCGGGACCGGAAGGCCGAGCGAGGAGACAGGGCCGTGGCCTTCCAGTTTTCCAGCTCAGGGGAAGGTTCGGAGGGCTTTCAGCAGTCTGAGGTTGCTACTCATCGACGGCGGGGGGCGCACCGGCTCCCCGGAAGGAGACGGCGCCGGACGGGTCGAGGCGAGTGAGCCACAAGGACGCCGAGTTCCCGTTCGCCAGGGTGATCGTGCAAGGTTCACTTGAGTCGAAGCTGGCGGCCAGGGCGGCGGTCTCTGTGGTGGAAGCGTGACCCATCCATTCCCCGGGGCTGTTCTGGTAGAGCTCGATGTCGAGCTCTACTTCGGTGCCCGCGGGCGTGGTGATCGTCGCCAGGCCGGAATACTCGTACACGGTCGTTCCTCCCATGTCGGATGGGTGCGTCACTGCCAGAAGCCGGGATTCTGCGCCATCCCGACCGCCGCTCGCACTGGCTTGCAGGGCCAGGTGGTGCACTCAGAGGATGCGCACTCCGTGCGGCTCTCGTCAGGAGCGTGTTCGGCGAGCATGTTGTGGACCTGGGTCCAGCCCGCTTGCTGAAACGAGTTGGCCGTGCGGTCCTCGCGTGCGTTGTCCGCCTTGACGAGCATCAGTCCGTAGACGCGACGTGCCTCGTCTTCGGTGGCATCGAACATGGACATCGCGCTCACACCTTCTTCAGCACGTTGGTGTTGACCCACTGCACGATCAGGATCGCCAGGTGCAAGACCGCCTCGGCCTCGTGCTGCTCCTGGACGCGGGCGCTTGGTCCACCGGCATGACGCGACTCATGGTTCTTCCAAAGGAGCTCCATCATGCCAATGAAACGTTCCACGTTCTCCTTTTGCTTGACAGCATCACCAATCTCCAGGGACCACTCGTCATTTTTGGCCTGAGCACGTAGATCTCCCATTGCCATTCCGAGAGTTGGCACTTTCTGGTTTGGTATGACCAGAGGGTTGATCACTGCCTCGACGGCTTTGATCGACTCCACATAGGACTGGTCCGGATTGGGGCTCCGGCCGTAGGCGTGCACCCAGGCCGACTCCAACAGAGTTGCTGCATTATCTGGAGCCTGCTCTCGAACCCTGTCAAAGGCAAGCTGAGATGAAGCTTCGACGCGCCGCACAAGACGGCGAGTGGGTAGGTCAAGCCGCAGGAAGGAGCCGCTGCGAGACAGAATTTCCTCAAGCTCAAGAAGTTGCCGGTAGAGCTTGCGTACATGGTCTGGCTCGTTGGCCATATTGACACCTTTTACTAGGCGCCCGTCTAGTATTTTCCCGTATCGGTGAAGCTGAGTGGCAGCATCAACTGCATCCAGTAGATCTTCGTCCTCGGCAGCACGAATTCTTGACATGTAGCTGCTACTTCTTGTGAGCCTCCAGCGCAGTTCAAGAACGACATTCCGAGAGAGCTTTTCATCCGACTGCAAGAAGAGGTCAAGCCAATCGCGAAGAGCAGGCTCCATCCACTGAGGAACGCCCTCAAAAAGGGTGTCGTCAGCCGGCTCTCCGTCCAGGCGGGCTCCCAAAGGATGAAAGAAGCGTGTGTTTTCGGCAGGCGTGTCAGCGCTCATGAGTCAAGGCTAGTGGCCAGGGGCGACACTCGCGCGCCCTCACCCCGAGCGGGCGTTCGTCCACTCCAACAGGTGCCAGACCAGTAGGCCTCCAGGGACAATGGCGGTGCCGCGGTACGTGTGCCGACCCTCGGGCAGCAGGAGGCCGGTGCCGACGACGCGGAACTCCCGGTCGACACCGTCTCTCCCGTCGTCGGTGGACATCGCCCACAGCTCGACCGCGTTGGCGCGGCGAGCGGCGACGTGCAGGATCTCCCCGGAGAGGCGCAGAGTGTGCCACCGGTCGTCGACGGGCACCTCGTAGCGGAAGATCGTCGGCCGGTCAGGCTGTCCACTGGCGATCTGGATCATGAGTGTCCTCCCGCGGAGACGAAGGTGAAGGGCGGCGCGACGCCCGCGTTGTGCCGGACGGCCGCGCGCAGGGCGAGCTCCAGGCGCCCCCGCGGATCCAGGTCGGAGTCCGCAGTGGCGTACAGCGCGCCGAGCGCCAGATCGGATCCGCAGCCGACCGCGGCGTAGCCGTCGGCCGCCTCGCCCACCTGGTAGTCGCTGTCGACGATGAAGAGGCGGCCGCAGGTGCCCACCAGGAAGGTCCCGGTCTCCTCGATGCCGGACTCCTCCCGGGCCCATCCGGCCTCCTTGAAGGTCTTGCGCATCTCGTCGACGAAGGTCGTGCACATGAAGCGGTGCAGGTCCACTCCCTCGGGCACGACCGGCGGCGAGAGGTGGTATTGGAGGATCTGCCCCATACGGAAGCTCGTGGTGTAGCCGATGACCCAGTGGTCGGGGATCTCGGGGCGGCCGACCTCGCGTTGGGGGTGGGTGAAGACCTTGACGTCCTTGCGGATCGTCAGGGAGTAGCCGCCCACGCCCGCGGCGTCTCCGGCGAGGTGGACGCGACCTTCGTGGACGAGTCCGGCGATGGCGGTCACGAGTTGCCTTCCAGGGTGGCGGTGATGTGAGCAGCGAGGCGGTCAGCCCACTCCTCGTCGATGACGTCGTCGACTTCGTCCAGGCCGTAGTTGCCGAAGTCGAAGGACCGGACGGCGGCCGCGACCGCCGAGGCGAAGGCGTCCCCGGTCATGTAGGTCTGACGGAACTCCTCGTCCTTGCACCGACGCAAGCCGCTGGCGTCGCGGATGACCCAGTCGCCGGCGTGGAGACCGACCCAGGTGGAGTGTCGGTCCTCCATGACCTGCGCCGTCCACTCGGGGTCGTCGACGTACTGGCGGTCCTCGTCGCCCACGGCGTCGAAGTTGCCCTTGGCGAACGCTCGCATCTGCTGGACGTTCTCGCCGGTCCACTGCCTCGCCGCCACGGCGGCGGGTCTCGTGCGGTGGGTGTACATCAGTGCTCGTCTCCTGCGGCCGAAAGCGACGCTGCGGCGTTGGTCGCGGCGGCCTCGCGGGAGGGCGTCCTGCGTGTCGGCTCGCTGCGCAGTGAGCTCAGTCCGAGGCGCTCCAGCCTCCACCAGATGGGCGCGATCTCGTTGTCGGGGTCGTTCTGGCGGGCCGCCCTGGCCGCGGCGCGCAGGGCCTCCAGTTCCTCGTCGGTGAGCACGAGGGTGTGCTTCTGGATGGTCTGGGTTGTCAGGTCTGCCATGGGCCTTCCGTTCGGGTCAGTGCTCACAGGTGTTGGGGTTGTCGCAGGGCTCGGTATTGAGCCGTCCGGGGCGGTAGCAGAGCGTCCACATGCCCAGCCCGGGCAGGGTGAGTGCCGCGGTCGGGTTGCAGTACTCGTCGGTGCCCACCAGGACCGCGGGCTTCCACGGCCGAGTGAGGACGGAGGGCGGGCACCACCACAGGCGGTGCGGACGGGCGGCGTTCGCTGCGCTCATGGCTTCCAGCCCTCCTCGTAGTCGGAGTGGTCGGCATAGACGAACGCGAGCCGAGAGAGCAACCGGCCCACGCGGTTGTCACGACCGCACTCGCATGGCGCGTCGGCCAGGTCGTCGTTGCCGCACTCTCCGCCGTCGCGCTCTTCGGTGGCAGCCGGGCAGGTGTACCAGGAGTCCTCTACGACGGCGTGCTTCTCGGCGAGCGCGTCGGCGAGGATGGCCCGCCTCGCCTCGATCTCCTTCCACAGGTGCCGTCCACTGAAGGGCTCCATCGCGACGTGGGCCCGGGCGCCGAACTCAATGAGGTTCTCGTCTTCGTCCAGGCGCGCGTTGATGAACTCCACGATGGTCACGGCTGCTCCTGGATGACCCGCGCGTCCCGCAGGTCCAGTTCCAGGTCGACGAACGGGCTCAGCGTGTGCATGACGCCATGAGGGACGGTTTCACGCGTGCAGGCGACCACGCGCACGCCCGTGAGGGTGATGGGCTGCTCCAGAACGAGCCGCTCGGGCAGGCGTTCGATGGGCAGGCCGCCCGCGCGCACGGGGCGGTCGCCTTCGGAGATCTCGTACCCGGCGCGCCGCAGTGCGTTGAGTACCTCCAGGGCGAGCTGGGCAAATACGCCGCGCGGGACGTGGGTGCCGTTGAGCTTTCCGGCTGTCGCCATGGCGGTCACTTCTTTCGGCTCTCAGGGCTGTCGGGGTCTGCTTCTTCGAGCGCGCCCTCGTTCTCCATGTACAGCGCGAGCGCCTCATCGAGGGCGGCGAGGGCCTCCTCACGGGTCTCGCCCTGGGTGGTCACCACGACGTGCGCGGCCAGGACGGTGTAGCCGCCCTGTTCGTGGTCGGGGATGAGGACGGTGACGAGGTCGGGGTGCGGGTTCTCAGGCACGGGCGAGCTCACCCGCCTTCCCGCTGCGCCGCTCCATGTCCGCGGCGATGGCCGCGGCGGCATCGGCCAGGCGGCGCATCTCAGATGCGTCCTCGATGTCGATTCCCAACCGAGCGGAGATGTCGGGGGTCTCTGAGGTGGCGGTAATGCTGAGCATCGCCCGACCGGCGAGGTCTGTGAGGATGAGCGTGCTCTTGGTGCCCTTGCCCTCCTGGGTGAACGTGTGCTCCACGGCGGTCTCCTTTTCCTGAGCGGGTGGCGAGTGCTTGGCGATGTGCGCGCACGCTGCTTGGATCGTCTGGGTCTTGGCCTGCGTGGTGCCCTCGGCCTTGAGGTGGTACAGGCGGGCGGGTTCAGTGCGGTCTGCGGCGCCGCGGCGGGCCAGCACGGTGATGGCGAGCGGGATTTGCACGCCGGGGAAGATTCGGCTCCTGATGGGCGGCTGGTGGCCCTCGGGTGAGATGTCGATGAGCCATCCCTCGTCGGCCACTTCGCGGATGAAGCGGCGCATGCGGGCGAAGGAGAGGCCATCCAGGTAGGAGGCGGGGGTGATGAAGGCGACCACTCCGCTACCAGGGCGAGCCTCGAAGCAGCGCCAGAGCGCCCATCGCCAGAAGTAGATGGCCATGCTGGATAGGTGATTGCCACCGCGGCTGGCGGGGTCGCGGAACTCATCCAGGGACGGACGGGTGGATGGGTTCTCGCCGGGACGGCGGCGGGCCTCGATCCACGGCGCCGCGCCGCCGGCGTGGCCCTTGTAGGGCGGGTTGCCGATGACCACCAGGTGCCTTGGGGCGATGCCCAGATGCGGCGGGGTGCCACCGGCGAGTGGGTCGGTGCACGTGATGTTGCCGTCCAACCAGGTGATGGGTCGGGTGCCGTCGCTGCGGAGCCACAGGGCGCTCTTGGCGATCTCGACTGCCACGGGGTCGATGTCGGTGCCGTAGACCGCGGAGGAGATCACCTCGGGGGCGATGTGGTGGGTGCGTCCCGACAGGACGCAGGCCGCCGATTCGAGGAAGATCCCGGCGCCGCAGGCCGGGTCGAGAACACGTACCTGGCGACGATCTCCCAGGCGTGGCGAGAGGGCCGCCCAGGCCATCGCGTCAGCGACGCCCTCGGGCGTGTAGTAGACGCCCCCTTCCGCGCGCTGGACGGCGGTCAGGGTCTGGGTGTAGGCCTCCCCGAGCTGGGCGGCCCCCCAGTCGCTGACGTCGCCAAGGGCGTCCAGCAGAGGGATGACCTTCTCCGCCGTGTCGTCGGACAGGTCGACGACCCAGGGGACGGCGCGGCCGCGTTGGGCGGCGACCTGGTTGACGAGTAGCCGCATCACCGTGGACACTTCCGCCACCTCGTCCACGAGCTGCGCGATGAGTTCGACGGTCATGGCGCTGCCGGGTCGACCGGGCGGCCTTCACCGCGCACGTACCTGCTGACTGCGCTGGTGCCGATGCCGTAGTCGGCGCCGATTCGGGCGTAGGTTTCACCGGCCGCGATCCGGGCCCGGATCTGATCCACCTGCTCCACGGTCAGCCGGGGCCTGCCCAGCTGGTCGACCGCCTTGGCCCGGGCGTGGGCGGCCTTCCACGGGGCGCGAGACGGCGACTCGCCCTCGTGCCAGAACCAAAGGAACGCGGCGCGTGCGACCCGCAGGTGCTTCTTGATGGTGACGGGACTAATCCCCAGGGCCTCGGCGGCCCGATACTTGTCGCCGGACGCCGCGAGAGCGAGCAGTGTCCGGCGGTCCCGGTCGCTCAGTCGGGGCCAGATCTGCCACAGGGCGGTGCGCTCCACCACAGCTCCCTCAGGGGAGGCGGTGTGGGCGGCCACCCAATCCCAGTACCGCACGAACGCGGCCTGGGTGTCGTCCTTCTTGCGGGAGTAGCCGCGATGGTGCTTCTCCTGCTCTCCGTAGGAGATGGCTCCTCGTGTGCCCGCCGTGAGTAGATCGTGCTGGTCGGGGCGCTCTGAGCTCGCGAAAAGGCGTTCGATGATGGCGGAGTAGGAGGCTTCGTATCGGTCGGCCCACTCGCCGTAGCTTCCGCGGGAACGCATGGTGGACACACGGGCGAGCTGGTCCAGGTCGGCCAGGTTGTATCCCCACCGGATGGTGTGGACGTCGTCGGCCGGGACCTCGGGGTCTTCGTCTACCGGCGGGCGCCCCCACCACGACCAGGTGGGGCCTTCCTCCTCGAAGTACGTGCGCTGGGTCATGTCACCACAGCCCTTCCTGGGCTGGGCCGTCCATGACCGTGGTGCTGGTCTCGGCGCGGCGTGCGCGTTCGGCCTTGTTCTGGCGGCGCAGAGCTGCGGCAACCTTGGGGTCGTCGCCCTCGATGGCGGTGAACGCGACGTCGGGGACGCCGTCCTTGATCTGCTTCGGGGTGGCGCCGACGAGTCCGTTGCCGTGCCGGACGTGGTGGGCCAGGAACGGGTTCGCGGTGTGTGGGAGGAGCGCCCGCACGTGCAGGGCCGCGCGGGTGAGGTCGACCGCGATGGGGTTGAGGTCGACTCCGTAGATGCATCGCTCGACCACGTCGCGGCGGGCCTGGTCCCACACGGGCGCGGGTGGGTTGAGCTCACCGGAGCGCACCATGACCAGCCAGGCCGTGATGGTGTCCACTGCGGAGAGGAGGAAGACTCCGGCACCGGCGCACGGGTCGCACACGGTCAGGCCGAGGAGGACCTGCTCTGGGTCGCCTCCGGCCATGAGCCGCTCGTGGATGAGCTCGGTGAGTACACCTGAGATCGGCCGGTAGTTGCCCTCGGCCTTCATCCGTTCGACCTGGTCGTGGTGCTGGGATCCGACCACGAGGAGATGCACGAGGTTCTCGGGTGTGTAGTACGACCCCGAGTTCTTGCGGGCACCCTGCTTGTCCACGCTCACCCGGCATCCACCGCCTCACAGAGGGTGTGCTCGCGGCACCAGTGGTAGCCCACCAGGTCTACGCCGCCGGGCTGGGCGGCGAGGGCGGCGATGACGGTGGCCAGGGCGTCGATGCCGGAGCCGGAGCCGTACTGGAGGTCATCGCCGTACTGGGCGAGGGTGTCGGTCGCCGCCAGTGCGGCCTGGCGGCGGTCCTCGAAGCCCAGGGTGAGGGCGGCGCTGAGCGCGGCGGGCATGAGGGGGCGGACCGCGGCGACGATCTCGTCGCGACGCTCGGCGTCCTCGTTGGCATACCACGGGCCGAGGAGGGCGACGCGCTCCTCGGCCAAGGGCGCGATGTGCATGCCGATCACCGGGGCTCGCCGTCCTCGGCGCGGCCCAGGACGCGCACGCGCTCGATGCGGGCCTTGCGCACATCCCCCACCTTGGTGAGGGATGTGGCGTCGGCGATCGCGGTCACCTCGTACTCCACGATCTGCTTGGACGGCGTGAAGCGGACGACGCGGCCTTGGAGGAGGGGCGGGGTCGTGGTGTAGCCCCGGTCGGTAGTGATGATGGTGTCGCCGAGGTCGATGGGGCTACCGAAGCCGTCGCAGGGTGCGCTCACGACGTGATCCAGGTGATGATGGCCCAGATGAGCACGCCGAGGGAGCCCAAACCCACGGCTCCGCAGAAGACGAACCACAGGACGAAGCCGACACCGAAGGCGCGACTGGGGCGAGGGCGGGGCACCCACAGCTCGGGCTCGCGCCGGAAGAAGTCGTCGCCGTTCTTGGGCATCGGGTCACCTCATCGAGGAGCGCGAGGGGAGGGCCTCGCGGCGGTCGGGTTGTTCAGTGGAACTCGACGGGCTCGCCGGCCCTGGCGGCCTCGCGGAGTCCGGCGATGAAGCGGTGGGTGGCCAGGACCCAGCGGGTGACCGTCTCGGGGAGTACGGGCGTGTGTCCGAGCGGGACGACGCGCGTCTGGCCGGGCGGCGGCGGGGCGCCGACGCCTGCGAGGGCAGGCAGCAGCTCCTCCAGGCGGTCGGCGAGGGGACCGGCGTGATCGGGCAGGTCCGCGGAGACGTAGGTGAAGCCGGACTCGGTTCCGACTTCGACGAGCTGGTAGCCGGCGGCGACGGCGAGCGCGTTGCGCCACTGGCCGAAGCCTCCGTAGGAGCCGTCCCAGCAGTCATGCGAGGTGCTCAAGCCCATCAGACGCCACCTCGCTCACGCTCGCGTGCGAGGCTCTTCCAGTAGTTGCCCCGCAGGGTCTCCAGACCCACGAGCGTCCACAAGCCGATGGGTACCCAGTCGGCGACGGTCTGCGCGCGGAGTGCGCCCAGGGCCGCGATCAGCAGGCACCCGAGGGCGTAGGAGGCGGCGACCGGGGCGGAGGCCGCGAACCGGTCGAGCAGTCGTGCGAGGTCCTCAGTCATGTCTCTCTTCCTCGCTGCTGAGCAGGTCCGCCCACTGCCAGCGGCGCCAGACCGCGCCGCAACCGGGCGCGCGCACGGGCCAGGGCTCGCCCGGGCGGGCTGGCCCAGCGACCTCTCCCCCGGCGCAGCGCACGTCCGTGCTGGCGTCGGCGGCCACGCGCAGGCGGCCGCCGCACTCGGGGCAGACCACGTCGCGCAGGAACGTGGTGGGGGCGTCATAGGCGAGCAGGACACGGGCGATGGCGCGCAGGCGCGCGAGGGCGCGCACCATCTCCTGGGCCAGCTCGGAGTCCTCGCCCAGGTGGACGGCGAGGGAGACTAGGCCGCGCAGGGCCGCCTCGGAGCGCTGGCGCCGCGGCGCGACGTCGTACCCCAGCGCCGCCCGGGCACGGGCGGCCAGGGTGTTGGCCTCGCCGCGGATGGTGGCGAGCAGCTCCAGGGCGGCGAGCGGCCCGGGCGGGGTGGACTCCGGGGCGGTGCGTGCGGAGGTCTCGCCGTCCGTGGGGCGCTCGCGTAGCTCGCGGAGCTGGGCGAGGAGGGCGGGCTGCATGCGGGACTCGGCGCGCGCCTCCAGGCGCCGCGGGCAGTGGCAGCTGTGGTGGCGCAGGGCGCCGGGCCGGGGCGGGATGGGGTTGGCCTTGTCGGAGTCGTCGCCGTGCTCCAGCAGGCGGCGCTCGGCGCGGCAGGCGTCGGTGTGCACGGTGACGTGAGCGTTGTACTCGACGCGCTCGCGCCAACCGTCGACCAGCTGCTCGGCCAGGTCGGCGATGCGCTCAGCTGGAGTCAAAGCGACCCGCCGATCGTCGGGGGCGTGGTGTCGACCTGAACCGTGCGGGTGGCTGTGACGGGGCCGGTCTCGCGATTGCCCAACACCTGGCCGGCCGGACCGCGCCGCAGCTCGACGACGTAGGCGCTCAGGTCGCCGTCGTTGTCGGTGACCGTGATCTCTACGACGTCGTCGGGGCGCAGACCTTCGGCCTTCATCCACTTCAGGAGACTGTCCCACCAGTCGGGATAAGCCCTGCACAGCGGGCTGTCGGCCGTGGTGTGCAGGAGAGTGCGCAGGGCGCTCATCGGGCACTACCTAGGTACTTCGCCGCGCGCCGCTCGGAGGCGAGCATCGCGCGCGCCATGTCGACCGCAGCGGGGCTGGCGCCCAGGTGGATCTCGATGCGTGGACGAGGCCGGGGATGACCACTGAAGGCCTCGGTGGCGCGAACGACGTCCGTGATCTCCCGCAGCTGCGTGCTGCTCATCCACGGCGGGCGGGTGATGGTCACCTCCAGACCGGGCCTGGAGCTGAGGAGAGTCACCCGCGGAACGCGCGCCGTGCACACGACCCGGAGGGGGAGCAGCCTGTCGAATACGCCCATCGTGGCCTCCTGGCGGTATCGAGACCTGCATGTGGACCCCGGAAATGCTAGTCAGGGCCATGTCGGTGAGCGTTACGCTCTGCCCCTTTGGCCCACAGCAAAGCGCCCCGTCATCGAACGCGATGACGGGGCGCTTTGCCTCCATGTCCAGTCCTACAAGAGGCGCCTCCACGGCCAGGGAAGCCGGGGGGTTTCATGTCCCTGGAGTTCGACGAGCATCTGCTGAGAGTTGTGCTGAATGCACGAGGCCGTCACCATGCAATCTCCGAGCTCGCGTGCGCTTGTCTCGCAGTGCGGGTTGACGGTCAGCGCCTGAATCCTCACCAAGAGGGACTCGGTCTCCGCTATCTGAGCAAGCAGTCGACGTCGGTGGACGACTGCTTTCCACATCACATAGGTCGCAAAAAGCGTGAGAACAAGGGAGACAAGCAAAGCCATCGCTGATAACAGCAGGTAACCGCTCCAAGGCATGAACGGCGCCGGAAGACCAGCTTGAAGAGCGATCAACTCTACGACCACGAGGACGGAGCTCAGCATAAACGCCAGGGAATCGAACCTGAAGTCCTTGGCGATCCGAAGCATCATCGGTGCCTCAGACCTCTGGGTCGTGCGTGCGGCCCTGTGCAGGCTCAGGGAGAATCTGATGCCCTTGTAGAGCCGGGTGACGGGAACTGCATCATCGCCATGCAGGTACTCGTGCAGCTCGGCAAGCCACTCCCGAGTCATGTCCTCCCGGAGTTCCCCGGGAAGGCGCCGGCCCGCCAGCCGCACGAGGCTCTGCGGGAGCCGGTCGAGCCGCCCGCGGAACTCCTCGCTGATGAGGTCCGTAGCAGCAGTAATGATGGCACCCACAACAACGCCTCCGAGGGCGATCAACAGCGCGCTCATGCCATGCCGCCCTCGGGGCTGAGCCGCCAGGAGCGCTGCGGGCTGCCCCAGATCTGCGCATGGAGTTCAGCCATGGAAACCCTAGCGCGTGCGGTTCCGTCGGGGGTGAGTGTGTAGAAGCGCCGCGCAGGACGGCCTTCTTTCGCCTCGTCGATGTCCTCGAACTCGGCGGTGAGGATGCCTGCCTTTTGCAAGCGCAGCAGGATGGGGTACAAGGTGCCGCTGGCCAGTCCGGTGTCCTCCATGAGGTCGTAGCCGTACCGGGGTCGGTCGACGTCCTCCAGGAACGCCCTCAGCACCTTGGCCACCGTGGTGGTAAGCCTGATGTCTTGTGCCATATAGAAACTCTACATAGGGCCGAAGGGGTTGGCAACCGGCGGGCAGCTCCATGGGGGAGCCGCCCACCGGTGCGAGCGTCAGCCCTGCTCCCACGGCCAGGCCGCGGCCCGGCCCGCCTCGATGAGCGGGATCATGCGGAAGGCCGCGTCGCTCAGCCCGCCGAAGGTGTGGCGGTTGCCTGTTCCGCTCGGGCCGTGGCCGTGGCGGTACCCGGCGAGGTTCCAGGTGTAGATGGGCACGGTGTTCGGCAGCTGCTCGATGGGGCTACCGGAGCGGTGGGAGACCTGCTCGTCCGTCACGATGACCACGCGGTCGTGGCCGCGGTAGTGCGCCTGCACCGCGTGGCGGGTCCAGGTGCCTCCGCGCGGGCCCCAGAACCGCTCGGCGATGCGCAGCACAGAGTCGCCACGGCGCATGGGCACGACCGCGTGGTCGGTGTCGAACTGCACCAGGTCGGCCGCCTCGGCGCGCAGGGCGAGTCCGGCGCCGAAGATCTGCGCGGCGTCCGCGTAGGTCAGCTCCGAGCGGCCCGACATCCGGGTGCTCATCGACCCGGACTGGTCCACGAGGACGAGCGTGCGCCCGGGCAAGGGCGGCACGTTGGTCAGACACAGGTTGAGCGCCTTCTCCAGCGCGTACCCCCAGCGCAGGCTCGGCGCGGCGCGGTAGGCGGACAGGAAGCGCATGGGCAGCTGGCGGCTGCGCTGAACCTGGTCGGGGTCGGTGAGCTTGGCGCAGACCTGCTCGGCCACCGCGTCGCTCACTCCGGCCTCGTCGAAGTTCCTGAGATTCCGGATCAGGGCCATGTAGCCCATGCTCGGGATGATCGCTTCCCAGGCCGCGGCGTTCATCGACCCCTGGAGCCAGCCCGCGAGCGCCTCCCAGGTGATGCCCGCCCGGCGCAGCAGTTCGGGGTCTTCCAGCACCTGACGGCGCTCGTCGACCGGCAGGGACAGCAGGACGTCGCGCCGGGTCAGCAGGTCGAGCGAGTCGGGGATGGCGGCGTCGGGCTGGTGCGGGCGCTTGACGGCGTACCCGAAGAGGTCGTGCTGCCAGGGCCCGCGGAAGCGGTGGCCCTGCGAGCCTCCCTTGCGGTCGCCGGGGTGGGTGAGGTTGAGGACATCGGCAAAGGAGAAGCCCTTGCCCTCGCCTCCCCACTTGACGTAGTTGAACTCGGTGCCCAGGCGCAGAACGGCGTCACCGATCCCCCGCTTGACCGGCTTGGGGATCGAGCGGCCGTAGCGCGAGGTCCAGTAGGCCAGGGCCTCTCCGGGCTCGTCGGCCCGCTGGATGGCCGCGTCGACCATGCGTCGGCTGTGGCCGTGCAGACCGGCCGCCCGGCGGGCGCGGGCCGCCTCCAGGGCGGCGACTACTGCGGCGCTGCGCATGTTGGCCTCGGTGCGCAGCCAGCCGACGAAGCCGACCATCCAGGTGGGGTCGGCTACGGCGACGGCTCCGACGAGCTGGCGGAAGCGCTCGTCGCGCTCGCTGGCCCGCTCATAGAAGGTGGCCTCCCCCACCATGTTCGACACGGACAGAAGGAAGAGTTCCCCCTTGGCCTCGCGCGCGTAGCCAGCGCCTCCCCCGTGGGTGCGGCCGCTGGCGATCCGCTCGGTGACGACGGGCCCGCGGCCGACCGGCCGGGTGCCTCGCGAATTGAACTTGGGCACGACGAATAGCCCCTTCCTGCGAATGGAGGGAGGGGCCATGAATTCGCCTTGGACTGCCGAGATCAGAGTCGGCGACGGGCACGTAGGTGCTCTGGCCACTGAGCTACACCAGTCGCTAAACCGGCGACGGGATTCGAACCCGCGACCACCCGCTTAAGAGGCGAAGTATCCGTTGCCTGCGCACCGGCAGCCCGAGGCGAAGGTCCCTCCCGAGATCAGAGTCGACGCCGGACACGTAGGTGCTCTGCCAGTTGAGCTACGCCAGCCTCGCGACTGACGACGGGACTCGAACCCGCAACCACCCGATCCCGAATCGAAGTAACCGGCATCTGCGCACCGGGAGAGAAGTATGAAGTTGTACGCCGCCCGAGTTCCAAAATGGCACCGGAGGAGTCTCTTACCAAAAGAAGTATCCGGGGCCTGCGCACCGGGCGGCGTTTCAAAAACAGTACCAAGGCGGGCGGATCAAGCGTTACGCCTTTTCCGCCCTCAGCTGCGGATCGGCATAACCGCGTGCTGGTAGTGGGTCGGGTCGTGGTCGGCGGCGGTGAACACCACGGGCGGGTCCAGCGTCGACGTCGCCGACCGGGCGTACAGGGTGACGCGCTCCCCCGGGATGGCCGCCAGGGCCGCGCGCAAGAAGGCGGGGTTGGCGCGGATGCGGTAGGCGCCACTGCCGTTGGCCAGCTCGGCGCGCAGGCGCGGGGTCACGGTGGCGTCCTCGGGGCCGACGGTGACACCCGTGTCGTTGGCGTCCAGGACCACAGGCGCCATCCGGCGTCCCTTGGCCTTGGCGATGACGGCGGCCTTGTCGGTCAACTCGACCAATGCGGCGCGGTCGGTGGTCAGGGTGGTGCTGGGCCCGTCAGGCCAGGACTCGGGGAGAAAGGCGCGCCACGTGACGTACTCGCCTTCCATCAGCCGCAGGAGGGCCGTGATGTCGCCGCTGCGCAGGCGCACGAAGCCACCCCCTTCCTCGCGTCGGTCGACCTCGACGGTGACCGTCGCGCCGGTCAGCAGCTTGCCGAGCTTGGTCAGGAAGGTGCCATCGACCAGGGCGGCGAACTCCCCCGCGTAGCCCTCCAGGGGCAGGCGCGCGGTGGCCAGGCGGTAGCGGTTGGCGGTGGTGATGTGCAGCTGGCCATCCCGGCTCTCCAGGCAGGCGGCGGTCAGCACCTCGATCTCGACGGTGGGGTCGTGGGCGACCATGACCCGGGCGAGGGAGTCGGTGAAGACGGAGCCCGCCACCGTGACGGGCGCCTGGTCGAGGTCGGGCAGCTCGGGGAAGTCCTCGGCAGGCAGGCTCTCGATGGGCACCTCATAGCCGAGCAGGGAGAGCACCGGCTGGCTCGGGTGCGGCGCCAGGGTCACCGTGGTGGTGGCGAGCTTGTGTGCGCCGGTGCCCTTGGTGAGTCCGGCGAGCAGGTCCGCGAGGACGGCGTGGGGCACGCACGTCACGCTGTCCGCGGTGGCGCTCGCCCCGTCCACGTGTGCGGTGACGGCGTGGTCGTAGTCGGTGGTGGTGAGGCTGACCTGTCCCGCCTCGGCGCGGATGAGGACGCCGGTCAGGATAGGGATGACGGGCCGGGGCGCGCAGGCGAGCTTGGTCGCGGCGAGCGCCTGGCGCAGGGCGGGCACGGTCGCGGTGATCACGAAGGCCTCCAGAGGCCCGCCGTGGCGCGGGGCCACGGCGGGGTTGGCGGGGTCAGCCCCACGCCACGGGGAGATGGTGAGCGTGCGCCCACTCGGCGACCTCCTCCAGCTCGGCGAGCCGGGCGGCGAGGTAGCCGGGTACGCGCCCGCAGTCGATGACCGGGCCGTCGATGAGGTCCGGTCGCCCCTCGTCGCCGTTGGCGATGTCGAGGAGCCCGCGAGCGATCAGGACCCGCCCGAGGAAGTCCTCGGCCGGAGCCTGCCCGCACAGGTCCTCCCGGTCGAGCCCGAGGAGGTCGAGAACGTCGACCGCGTTGCGGTTGGCGAACTCAGCCCAGGGCCCGGTGAGGTGACCGGCGGGGGTGAAGAGGACGGACATGGTGCCTCCCTGAGGTAGGAAGCGATGGCCCCGGCGCGCGGCCGGTCCGGGGAGGCGTCCGTTCCATGGCCTCCCGGGGTCCATCCCCGCCCGCTGGGTGCGGGTCGGGTTCTCCCCGGTTGGGCCACCACCTGGCTGGTGGTGGCGACCGCCCCGCTGGTGGCGGGGTCGGCCCCTATGCTCCGCTATTTTGTTGTACTTACATCATACCCGAACAAGCTTGTATATACACTCTTTTTTGGGGGGGAATCCTGAGATGTGCAGCTACACATCTCAGCTCCGCCGAGGCGCCGCGCGCGGCCGCCGAGTCGGGATAGCGTGCCGCAGGCACACCCGGAGGTCGCGGACGCCCGAGATCCCACCAGCCGGAGCACCGCGACGATGCGCAACGCACACCAGAGCCTGCCGGGCCGCTCCGAGCCCTGAGGCGTACACGAAACGACCCCCGGCGTCAGCCGGGGGTCGGCTTCGTCGCCTCAGAGCGAGGACCCGCCGTCCGGACCCTGGCCGTCCTCGAAGAGGCCGGACAGGTCGTCCGGAACGGTGGGCACGGCGGCCTGGCAGGCGGCCAACATCGCGGCGTCGATGCAGATGGCAGGCGGCTGGTCATAGTTGACCCGCATCGTCGCGTAGGTGCGAAGGATGGTGTGAAGGATCTCGTGGGCGTCCATAGCGACCTCCTTGGGGTGTGACAAGGTCGCGGCCATCCCGACGAACGGCCGCGCGCAACCCCGGCCCGACGAAGGAGGGCCGGGGCTCCATGCCCGCGCCGACGCCCGGCCGCGCGGGGCCGGGGGCTCCGGCGGCCTTCGGCTCCCGGCGCGCACGCGCCGCTGAATGCGCGCCCCGGGAGCCGCGATAGCGTGCCGACCGGCGCGCCCCCAGGAGGTCGCGGAATCCACCCGAGTTCGCCGCCGCAGGACGCGCGGCCTACCGCTGCGGACCGGGGCTCCCGGCGTCGGCCCCCTGGCCGCCGCTGTCGCAGACATCCGTGGCCCGCTCCGGCACGAGAAAAGCCCCCGGCGTCAGCCGGGGGCTTGGCGAGTGGCTACAGGAGCGGGTCCGCGCCGTCGCGCCCCTGGGCGTCGTCTTCCTCGGAGAGGAAGGCGTCGATCAGGTGGGGCGCGTCGGCCGCGAGGATGTCGTAGACGGCGTGGGCGGCCAGGGTACGGGCCGTCGCCGGGGAGTAGCCCCGGGACAGCAGCATCTGGTAGGCCGTGCGGACCAGGCGGTAGACGAACTCGGAGTTGGATTCCATAGCGACCTCCGTAGGGGGTGTGACGGAGGCCGCGGCCATCGCGGCGGCGGGGCGCGCGCAACCGCCCGACGAAGGAGGGCGGTTGCTCCTTGTCCGTCCGCGCCGCGGCGCGGACCTGGCGGCGGTCGGCGCCTCGGGCATCCGAGGCGGCCGCCGGCCGCGGGGCACGGGAAGCCCGCTCGCGGGCTTCTCCTTTTCCGGCGCGGAGCGCGGCCGCGCGCAGAGTGACGCCCCGGGGGGTTGTCACACCCGGTCCCCGGGGCGTCTGATCCCGCCAGCGGCGCGGGAGGTCGCACCACCGCGCGCGGCGGGGGTCTAGGGCAAGGATACGTCGTCGGCCGCGCCTCGGTAGTGGGAGTCGCCCGCGTCGTCCTGCTCGGCGTGGAAGTCCTCCCATACGCGGGCCGAGTCCGGCTCTCCGGCGGCCGTCAGCAGGGTCGCCAGCGCCTTGACCTCTTCGCACTGGAGCCTTGGCCCAAGCTCCTCGGCGAGTTCACCGGACTCCCATACGGTGACGAACAGGGCCAGCGCCTTGCGCAGCGTGGGCGACAGGGCCTCGGCCGGATCCGGCGCGGGATGCGAGTCGTCGCGCAGGTGGTAGTGGCGATCCCCCTCTTCGTCAGAGCGGGCGTGTTCGAGGATCCAGACCTGGGCGCTCTCGGTGTCTCCGCACTGGGCGAGCATCTCGGCGAAGGTGTCGGCCTCCGTGCAGGTCAGAGCTGGAGCGACCTTGGCCGCCAGGTCACTATGCCCCCAGGCATGGGCGAGGTTGTTGGCCGTGTCGCTGTCGATCAGCGTCACCTGCCGAGCCGAGCCCGGCAGGGGGATGTTGAAGTTCACCATGGTGCCTTCCTGAGCTCGGCCGCGTGCGCCTCGACGTACTCGCCGCCGGGGAGGTGCCCGAGCGCGGTAGAGACGGTCGCACACGGCCAGGAGTAGTCGCGTCGGTGCTCCGCGAGGGGCTCATAGCAACCCTCGCAGTCGCCGTCCTTGTCGGGGCGGTGCTCATCCAGGACGGACATGAGCGCCTCGGCCAGCTGGGCCTGACTAGATGCCTCGATCAGCTTGCGCATGCGCGCCGACGTCGGACTCATCGGCGGACTCCCTTCTCTCGCGTGGTGGTGCGGCGCAGGCGGAACCGGTAGGTGGTGGCGGCCAGGCGGCGGCGCGGCAGCTCGCGCGCGCGGGCCTGGGCCGCGCGCTGCTTCATCTCGGCGATGAGCGCCTCGAACCCGCCCGGGTCGTCGAAGGCGGACACGTGGGGCACGGCTTGTCCTCTCCGGGCCCGGCTGGTGGCCGGACCCTAGGTGAGGTGGCGGGGCCGGAAGCGAACCGGCCCCGCCGTGGTGGTCAGCGGCGCACCAGCATGAGCCGCTTGTGGGCGCGGGACTTGGTCTCGTCGGCGCTGCCCTCCAGGAAGGAGGTCGCGCGCGCGGCGTAGGCGTCCCCGGCGAACGCGCCGCCCGGGCGGACGGGGCGGTCCCAGTCCAGCCACCCGGTGATGGCACGCTCGGCCGCGTAGGCGGTGCGGCCCACGCGGTCGGACTCCATGTGGAATCGGGCGGTCAGTTCGTCGCGGCGCTTGTCGGCAGCGTTGCGGGCGCGCACCGAGGCGTCGTCCCCGGGCGGCGTCCACAGGTCGTCCACGACGGCGTGGAACTCCCTGAGTGCCATCTCGGTGTGTGCGAGACGGGTCTCCTCCTCGGCCCACTCGCCGTAGTAGTTCAGGGTGAGCCCCAGGGTCCGGCGGGCCTCGTCCAGCCGCTCACGGGCGGAGGCGGTGTGGCGCACCGTCCAGCTCGTGTGCGCGTCACGGACCGCGAACCGCTCGGTGTTGGAGCACACCGGCCGCCACGGGGTGGTGATGACGCGGAACGGCGAGTTGCCGTCGTGGCCGTTGACCACGGCGATGAACGGCACGATCTCGTCGTTGACCCCGCCCGCGTCGATGCGGATGGACTCGGGCAGCCTCATGCTGACGAAGACCTTCTTGCCGTCTCGCAGCGCCCCGGCCGACTCCCACAGCACGCCGTAGGTGGCGGTCAGGTCCTCCAGGAAGGTGAACGCCTCCCGGTTCTGGAGAGGGACGTACTTGCTGCCCACGACGCCGAGCGGCGCGCCGGTGTCGTCGCGGACGGTGGTGAAGCGGTCGGGGATCTGACGGGTCTGGCCCTCCCACGTGTAGGTGGCGGGGGTGAGCTTGACGTCGAAGTCGATGCGCGCGAGCGCGAGGACCTCGTCGATGTCGCTCACACCCTCGGGGACGACGGCCCCGAGGCCGTGCCAGGCGGGCTCGCGGGTGTACAGGGCAGCCTGTCCGGTGGTCTCGTCCAGACCGTGCAGGGCGAGCAGCTCGCCGGTCTGGGTCAGGTGCAGGATCTCGCCCGCGTCCCATCCGGAGTTCACGCGGTAGCGGCCGTTGCCCAGGTTGGACAGCTCTCCAGCGGCGACCCGGCGGGCCACGGAGGCCTGAGTGTCGGCGGCCTTGCGCAGCTGGTCGGCGCGCTCGGTGGTGAAGGCGGCGTTGACGTCGATGGCGGTCATTGAGGGGTCCCTCCCGGGCGGCCGGTGTGCGGCCGCCCTTGGTCTGGTTAGCGACGGGTGAAGCCCTTGGTCGCCAGCTGGCGACGCAGGGAGTCGGCCTCGGTGTCGGTGAGGTGGCGGGCGGTGATGAGGTCGCCGCCGACGTACTGGCGCTCGGTCCAATCGCCGGAGTCGCGGGGCGAGATCATGACGGAGAAGAGCAGGCCATCGGAGTCCAGCGCGTAGCGCTCGGTCGCGCGGGCGGACACCGGGACGTCGGGAAGGTTGCGGTACATGATGACGGCGAGTCGGTGGTAGCAGCGCAGCCCGTCGCCCTTGACGTAGGCCGGGCAGGTGCACGTGTCGAGCGTGGTGACGTAGGTGGTCATGCCGTCGTTGGACATCACGCTGTAGACGTCGTGGTGGATGTGGTAGATGGTGCCGCGCTGAATGACCTTGGCGGCCTTCTCGCGCTGGTGCGGTGCCCAGGTGATGCGCTGTCCCATGGCCCCTCTCCCTCCTGCTTGGCTATATATACATCATACTTGCATTCTCTTGTATATACAAGAGAAAATCAGCGCAATCCTGGGGCTATGAGCTGCGAAAACGCGACTCTCTTCGTCCCATCCGCGAGGCTTGGGAGCGCTCCCATCACGGCACGGAAAAGCCCCGCCCGACTTCCGGGCGGGGCTCGCATCAGAGTCAGGCCTC
>NZ_CBDRFA010000074.1:0-40026 GCF_965343085.1 Nocardiopsis synnemataformans
GACGCGTCTGGTGGGCCGTCGCGGCGCTCCTGGTCGCGGGATGCGGAGTGCAGCCCACCGGGGTCACCGACGGGGGAGAGGCGCCCACGGGCGTGGCGCCCGGGGTGACGCTGTACTTCGTCGACGCCTCCGGTGAGCTGCGGCCCCAACAGCGCGACACCGGCGGCCTGGGTTCGATCTCCGAGGCGCTGGCGCTGTTGCTGGCGGGGCCGGGGGGTTCGGGTATGCACACCGAGATCGAGCCGGTCTCGGTCCAGCGGGTGGGGGTGATCATCGAACCGGGGGTGATCGAACTCGTGACGCCGCTGACCGTCGAGGACGTCACCCCGCTGGGCGTCGACCAGATCGTGTGCACGGCGCTGAGCACCCACGTGCAGAGCGGCGGCGCGCGGGACACACGGGTGCGGGTGCGCTTCACCATGCCCACTCCGGAGACGGAGGAGCTGCGGACCTGCCCGCTGATCACGTGATCAGTCCAGACCGGTGACGTCGACGAGGGGCGGAGCGGGGGCCGGGAGCGCCAGCCACAACACGGCGAGACCCACCATGAGCGCCGCGAACGCCACCCGTCCGCCGCGCCCACGTGCCCACGCGGCGCGGAACCGGATCGGGTCCTCCACCAGGTACTTCGACAGCGCGGCCAGACCGATCGAGACCGTGCTCACCAGGGCCGTCCACGACCACCCGTCCAGGCCCGTCACCTCGGGGGAGAGCAGCACGATGACCGGCCAGTGCCACAGGTACAGGCTGTAGGAGACCAGCCCCAGCCACCGCAGGGGCCGCCAGGCGAGAGCCCGTGAGACCAGCGATCGCGGTTCCCGCGCGCACAGTCCGATCAGCAGCGCGGACGCCAGGGAGTGCGCGAACAGGCCGCCGGTGAACAGCCACGGCGCGTCCGCCCCCTCCACCAGTGACCACGCCGTACCGACGCCGACCGCGAGCAGCATCAGGACCGCACCCGCCGGTCGGCCCGTCACACGGGCCAGCCAGGCGCGTGCCGGGCGGGTGGCGACCACCGCGCCCAGCAGCAGCGCGGACATCCGGGTGTCGGTGCCCATGTAGGCCCGCGTCGGGTCCGCCGCGCCCGCGAGCACGGTCATCAGCAGCAGTGATGCGACCGAGGCCAGGGCCGCGACCACCGCGACCCCGCGGTCCGCGCCGCGCCCGAACCGGGCGACGGCCAGCAGCACCACCGGCCACAGCAGGTAGAACTGCTCCTCGACCGCGATGCTCCACAGGTGCTCGAACACCCGTTGTCCGCCGAACCGGTCCCAGTAGCCGACCGATTCGGCGAGCAGGTGCCAGTTGACCACGTTCAGTTGGACCCAGGGCCCGTCCGCGAGCGTGGTCCGCACCAGGTCGGGCGGGCCCAGCGCCCAGACCAGCACGGTGACGGTGGTGAGCATGACCGCCAGCGCGGGCAGCAGACGACGGATCCGTCTGCCCCAGAAGGCGGCCACGGACACCGTGCCGGTCGCTTCGACCTCCCGCAGCAGCAGATCGGTGATGAGGTAGCCGGACAGGACGAAGAACAGGTCCACGCCCAGGAAACCACCGGTCAGGTGGCCGGTGTGGAACAGCAGCACCCCGAGGATCGCGGCGCCCCGCAGCCCGTCCAGGGCAGGCAGGTGCGGTCCTGCCCCGGTGGTCGGGCGGCGGTCCGTGGCGGGTTGGTCGTGCGTCATGGCGCCGATCGTGCCGCACCCGTGTCAGGGAGCCGTCCCCGTGATGTCGCGGCCGTGTCCCAGAAGTCGGGGCGGTGCGCCAGAAGCCGGGACGGTGCGCCGCGTCGGGTCAGGCGGGTCCGGTGGCTCCGGTGAGGAGCACACGCAGCGGTGGGGATCAGGCGGAGGCGCCCTTGCCGGTGGCCATGACGGCCGTGCGGACCGCGTTGCGCAGCCCGGGGGCCGCGGCGTCGAAGCGTTCCTGGAGCGCCCTGACCGCGGGCCTGTGCCGCCAGCGCTCGTTGGGGGCGAACACGGTCCACACGTCGCCCTCGGCCGCGATCGCGACCATGGCCGCGTCCTGGAGGGGCACCGCCGCCGCGTCGCGGCCCCCCAGGACCGCGTCGCGTGTGCGCTCGCGCAGCCGGCTGACCTCCTCGGGCCGGTCGAGGACGACCGTGCGGGTGGGGAACACCCCCAGCGTCCGGCCGCGTCTGACCGTGACCGCCCCGTCCGCGACGAGTTCTCCGCGCACCATCTCCTCGGCCCTGCCCATCTGGAGGTAGAGGAGGTTGATCCAGTGGTGCGGCTCGTTGGGGGACAGGTCGGACAGGACCCGGGCAAGGAACGGGTCCTTGGGCGCTCGGGCGATGGCGCGCGTCACCTTGCCGTCGCGGGGGCTCAGCAGTCCGCCGAGGGTCAGGTCGGCCAGCGCCGCGGCGCACAGCAGCTGGCCGCGGTAGGCGGCGCTGACGGGGTCGAACCGGTTCTTGTCGGTGTCGTAGCTGAGCAGGTAGAGCCGCTGCGGCAGGGTCAGGTCCATGTCGTTCTCCTCCAGGGCGTCCTCGTGGGGAGCCCGCCGACGGCGGGAGCCGCCGCGGGCCCGGACGGGCGCTGTCGCGTCAGTACCCCGTTCGCGTGTGTGGGCCCGCGCCGGGGCCGTCACCGGCGCGGTTCCCAGCGGAAGATCCGGGTGGCCGCCGCGACGGCGACGACGACCCAGGCCAGCGTGGGCACCAGCAGGATCAGGGATTCCGCGACCGGAACGCCGCCGCTCCAGGCGTTGACGACCAGCTCGGAGGCCGAGCCGCCGGGAAGCAGCCGCTTGATCAGGGTCAGTTCCTCGGTGCCGGTGAACCCCACCCAGCCGGAGATGGCCAGGACGCCGATCATGACGGGCAGCGTGGTCACCTGGGCGTGGTCGGGGGAGTTGGTCAGCCCGGCCGTGGCCAGCCCCAGGCCCGCCATCATCACCATCGTCGCGACGACGGCCGCCACCAGCAGGAGCACGTTGTCCGGCGTGCCGCCGACCACGGCCAGCACGGTCAGGATCACGGTCACCTGGACCAGCGTGACGGCGGTGACCGGGAGCAGCAGCCCGGTGAGGATGCTGGCGTCGCTCGACGCCGTGGAGCGCAGCCGCTTGAGGAAGAGGTTCTGCCTCCGGGAGGCGAGCGTGGTCACCGAGGTGGTGTAGAGCCCCATGGTCACCACGAGGAACACCAGTACCGAGGCGATGGCGCCCAGGTCCAGGGCCTCGCGCAGCGCGGGGAAGGCCTGGTGCAGGTAGATGTAGAACGCGCTGGAGGCCGCCGGAACGATGAGCATGGTGACCAGGACCAGCCGGTTCCGGAAGATCTGGATCAGCTCGCTCTGAGCGATCGGGAGCATGGTGAAGGTCCTTTTCCTGGAAGGTGCGGGGGAGGGGCTAGTCGTTGCCGATGGAGCGGAAGACGTCGTCGAGCCGGGTCGGTCCGGCCTCCAGTCCCCGCAGTTCGACCGCGTTGTCCTGCGCCCAGCCGAGCAGGGTGTACAGGTCCTTCTGCAGGCCGAGGGTCTCGACGAGGAACGCCCCGTCGCCCTGGCGCGTGGCCTGGAGCGGCGGCGTCGGTGCGGTCTCGGGCAGGGAGAAGCGGATCGTGGCCGGAAGGGCCTGGGTCAGCTCGGCCACGGTCCCCTCCCGGTGGAGGGAGCCCTTGTGCATCAGTCCGATGCGGTCGGCGCGCTGCTGGGCCTCCTCCAGGTAGTGCGTGGTCAGCACGATGGTCGAGCCGTCCTCGCGCAGCCGGTCCACGGCCTCCCACAGCCCGTCCCGGGACTGGATGTCCAGACCGGTGGTGGGCTCGTCCAGGAAGATCAGCTCCGGCGACCCGTACGCGGCGGTGGCGAAGTCCAGGCGCCGCTTCTCGCCGCCGGAGAGCTGGGACACCTTGGTACCGGCCTTGCCGGTCAGGTCGACCATGCCGAGCACGCGTTCGACCGTGTCCGTGCGCCGGGTGAGGCCGCCGATCAGCCGGACCGACTCCTTCACCGTCAGGTCCGGGGAGAACCCGCTCTCCTGGAGCATGACGCCCATCCTGGGCCGTACGGCGCGCCGGTCGCGCGGGTCCTGCCCGAAGACCCGTACGGTGCCCGAGGTGGCGGTGCGGTGGCCCTCGACGGTCTCCAGGGTCGAGGTCTTGCCCGCGCCGTTCGTGCCGAGAAGCGCGTAGAGCTTCCCGCGTCCCACCTGGAAGGACAGGTCCCTCACGGCGTGGAAGTCGCCGTACTCGAGGTTGAGGCGTTCGACGTCGATGACTGCTGTGGAGGTCATGTGTCCATTGCAGCGCTCGCCGCGCTCCGGGGGCAGTGGGACCACGTCACCACCTGGCCGTGACGTTTGTCGGGGTGGAGCCGTGACGCGGTGTCACTGGTGGGCGCGGCGCGAACAGCGAAATACTGGGACCGGACCCTCGCCCCCGACCCCGGAGAGCCGCACATGGACACGCGGAACGCGACGTCCGAACAGGCCGAGACGACGCAGGGACAGCTGCACGCGCACAACCTCGGCATGGCCACGGCCTCGCTCGCCACCGTGGGGGCGATCCTGGCGGCGATCGACTCCGACTCCGTGCTGGCCGTGGCCCAGGAGCGCATGCGCTTCGCCAGCGACCTGCACGACATCCAGGGCCACACCCTGCACGTGGTCAAGCTCAAGACCGCGCTGGCCCGCGAACTGGTGCGCGCCGCCCCCGACCGGGCCGAGGAGGAACTCGGCGAGATCCAGGCCCTGGTCGGCGACACCATCACCCAGACCCGGGAGCTGGCCTACGCCCAACGGCGCCTGAACCTGTCGGCGGAGCTGGAGAACGCCAAGAACCTCTTCGAGGCCGCCGACATCGACGTGCGCGTGGACCGCCGGGCCGAGGCCGCCCCGGGCGCGGGCGAGCTGCTGGGCCAGGTGCTGCGCGAGACCACCACCAACATCCTGCGCCACGCCCAGGCCGAGCAGGTGCGCATCACCCTGACCGAGACCGGCATCAGCATCGTCAACGACGGCGCACCCCAGGAGCCGCCCACGCGGCTGCGGGGGCTGGCCGCCCTGCGCGAGCGCGTGGCCGACAGCGGGGGCGAGCTGACGGTGGAGCACGAGGGCGGACGGTTCGTGACGGCCGCGCGGTTCCCGCACCCGGCCCCGGCACGACCCACCACAACGCGGAAGGACAACCCATGACCACCGTGGTACTCGCCGACGACGAGGCCCTCCTGCGCAAGGCGATGGCAGCCCTGCTCCCGCTGGAGGGCGAGATCACCGTGCTCGCCGAGGCGGAGGACGGGGAGGAGGCCGTGCGGGCCACGCTGGACCACCGGCCCGACGTGCTCGTCATCGACCTGGAGATGCCCGGTGTGGACGGGCTCGGCGCCGTCGCGCGGATCCGCCGTGAACTGCCGGAGCAGGTGATCCTCATGCTCACCCGCCACGCCAGGCCCGGCGTGCTCCGCAAGGCGCTCAAGCTCAGGGTCCAGGGCTTCGTCAGCAAGTCCGCGGAACCGGCGCACATCGCCTCGGTCATCGCCAACCTGCACCGGGGCAAGCGGTGGATCGACCCGGACGTCTCCGCGCTCGCCGTCATCGACGACTGCCCGCTCACCGACCGCGAGGTCGACGTGCTGCGGGCGACCAGTGAGGGCTACTCGGTCGCCGACATCGCCGCCCAGCTCCACCTGGCGGAGGGCACGGTGCGCAACTACCTCTCCAACGCGATGCAGAAGACCCAGACGCGCACCCGGCACGAGGCGGCGCGGTACGCGCGTGAGCACGACTGGCTCTGAGCCCCGGGGCGGTCACCCCGGCGGCGAGGACGGCTGTGACACATCGGTGACCTCGCTTTTCGCGTTCCACCAGTGACACCACGTCATGGCCTGACTCAGCGGAACGTCACGGCGCAGTGGTGACGCGGCCGCACTGCCCGACGGGCGCGCGAACCGGTGGAATGGGGCCATGAACCTCACACCGGCCACCACCGGCGAACACCCGGAGCGAGAGCGAGGCACCTCGTTGCCCCTTCCCCGCACGGGGGCAGCCCGGATGCGACCGCGGCCGCGACGGAGCGTTGGTCCGGCACCGGAGCCGGACCCGGACGTGAACGAGAGGAACGACATGGCACACAGCGACACGACCGCGGCCCAGGACCTCCTCGACTCCCCCGAGCACACCGACGCGACCACCTCCCCGGACGGAGTGACCATGACCGAGCACCAGCCCGCCCACCCCGCCCAGCCCGAGCAGCCCACGCGCCCGGCCCTCCCCGGGCAGCCCGAGCAGCCCACGCGCCCCGCCCACCCCGGGCAGCCCGTCGACACGAGGCAGACGGCGATGGACGCGGCGGGCGGCCCGTGGGGGATGGTCCTCTCGGCGATCCCGGCCCTGGTCTTCGCGGGGGCCGTCGCCTTCGTCCCGCTGCCGGTCGCCGTCGGGATCGCGATCGCCCTGGCCGTGGTGATAGCCGTGGTGCGGCTCTGGCGCGGCAAGCCCCTCAGCTCCGTGTGGGGCGGGGTGTTCGGCGTCGTGGTCGCCGGAGGCATCGTCACCTGGACCGGGTCGGCCAACGACTTCTTCGTGATCGGGATCTGGGCCGCCCTGGTGCTGGGCGTGGTCACGTTCGCCACGACCCTCATGAACCGGCCGGTGACCGGCGTCATCTGGAACGCCGTGCACGGTGGCACCCACGCCTGGCGTGAGGACCGGCCCTCGCTGGTCGCGCACCACTTCGCCACGTTCGCGGTGCTGGTCATGTGCGTCCTGCGGTTCGCGGTGCAGGGGTGGCTCTACCTGGCCGACTCCACGGCCTGGCTCGCGATCGCGGACACCGTGATGGGCTTCCCGCTGACGGCGCTGGTCGCGGTGGTGGTCATCTGGGCGTTCCGCCGTTCCACCAAGCGCCTGGTCAAGTCCTCCGACGCCGTGGCCGCCGCGCGGAGCTGACCGGCCCCACCGGCCTCCGGGCCGCCGCCCCCGGCGCCCCACCGCGCGGTGGGGTGTCCGGCACGCACCGCCCGCGGTCCCCGTCGCGGCCCCCGGCAGCGCGGAAGGACGACCGGCGGCCACCGCGTTCCCCGCCGCGCTGCCGTGTCCGGAGGGGCCTTTCCCCCCTGCGGCCGAACGCGGCTTGGGGAAGAGGATTCGGATGTTCGGTGGGGGACGCGCGCACGTGGTGTGGATAGCATCGGTGCGAGCGGATCCCCCGTCGCACCGGGGCTGACGGATGCGTGGGCACCGGGATCCGCGTTCTGTGACGTCAACCCCCTGTCTATCGAGGTGGACACCCCATATGACCGACGACGCCTCCCCGTCCGTTCCCGCCTCCGCCGGCGGTCCGCCGCAGATCGACACCACGCGGACCCACTCGGCCCGGATCTGGAACTACTGGATGGGAGGCAAGGACCACTACCCGATCGACCGCGAGGCGGGCGACGCGGTCGCCGCGGGCTTCCCCGAGATCGTGGACCTGGCCCGCACCAGCCGGGAGTTCCTGGTCCGCGTCGTGACCCACCTGGTGGGCGAGGCCGGCATCCGCCAGTTCCTCGACATCGGCACCGGCATGCCCACCGCCAACAACACGCACGAGGTCGCCCAGGCGATCGCCCCGGAGGCCCGCGTGGTCTACGTGGACAACGACCCCCTCGTGCTCGCGCACGCCCGCGCGCTGCTGGTCGGCGCACGCGAGGGGGTCACCGACTACATCGACGCCGACCTGCGCGATCCCGACGCGATCCTGGAGCGGGCCGCCCAGACGCTGGACTTCGACCAGCCCGTCGCGCTCATGCTCATGGGCGTCCTGGGCCACGTGCCCGACGACGAGGTCCTGCCGGTCGTGCGGCGGCTCGTGGACGCGCTGCCCTCCGGCAGCTACCTGGCGAGCTACGACGGCACCAACACCAGCGAGGCCTACAACGAGGCCATCGAGGTGGGCAACAAGCAGGGCGCGGTGCCCTACCTCCTGCGCGGTCCGGACGAGGTCGCCGCCCGCTTCGAGGGCCTGGAACTCCTGGAGCCGGGTGTGGTCCCCTGTCCCCTGTGGCGCCCCGCCCCCATCGAGGTCGGCGCACGGCGCGGCATGGACCAGTACGGCGGCGTGGCGCGCAAGCCCTGACGGCGCACGGACGCCCGACGCTGCTCGCGAACCCCCGCGCCGCGTGAATGCCCGACACCGGCGTGCGGGGCGGGCGGCCGGGGCGGGCGGCTCCGCCCCCACTGGTGAGGGCGCGCCGGATCCGCCCGCGGCCGGGCCACGGGCGGATCCGGCCGCGGTCACGGCGCGGGGTAGACCTCCGCGCGGTCGATGGTGACGATGGCGTCGCTGGACTCCGCGGGCCTGTCGCCGGTGACCGTGACGGTCAGGGTGTGCTCGCCGGGCCCGAGTTCGGGGCTGAGGTACACGCGCTGCTCCCCGACCCGGAACGGGTTGTGGTAGCTCACCGGCTCCGAGGGCGGCCCGCCGTCCACGGAGAACGTCGCGTAGCCGTGGTCGGTGTCCAGGGATCCGTGGACCGCGATCCGCGACCCGGTGAAGTGGTAGGTGGCCGTGGCCCCGGCCTGGGCGGTGTAGTGGTCGTCGCCGTAGAAGCAGTGGACCCCGCACCGGTCGCCCGTGGTCCAGTCGCCCTCGTAGGAGACCCGCGCTCCGCCCTGGCCGGTGTCGGTGTCGTTGATCGCCGTGCTGCCCGCGCCCGGGTCGCCGGAGGGCAGCGGCTGGGTCGCCCCCGCGGCCAGCGGCCGTCCGAGGTCGGGGGTGCCCTCGGAGGTCCAGCCGATGCGCTGGGCGCGCGTGGAGCGGAACGAGTAGGTGTACTCGGGCGTGTTCTTGGCGTGGTAGGCGATCCAGTCCTCGGTGCCGTCGGGCGAGGTGAAGAAGAAGTGGTGCCCGGGCCCCCAGACACCGGCCGCGTCGTCGCGGCTGAACAGCGGCCCCGGCAGCTGCTCCCAGGCGTCGGCGGACAGCGGGTCGGCGCCCTCGTCCAGCGCGATCGACCAGATCTGGTAGTCGGGTTTGCCGGTGTCGCAGGTGGAGTAGGTGAGGAAGGTCCTGCCGTCGCGGTACAGCGGGGTCGGCCCCTCCCGGACCTCGGGGCAGCCGCCCTCGTTGGGCAGCGCGACGGGCTCGCCCTCGATGGTCCAGGGGTTGCTCATCCGCGCGGCGTAGAGCTGCTGGGGGCCGCCGTCGAACCCGCGTCCGGGGCTGCTCCAGGCGAAGTAGGGCTGCCCGTCGTGCACGAACGGCTCGCCGTCGATGGCGTAGGTGCCGGTGTCGGCGATCCGCGCCTTGAACTCGTAGGGCCCGGCGGGGTCGTCACCGGCCGACTCCAGGACGTAGAGCCGGTGGCTGGCGTCCCGCTCGACCGGGTCGCTCAGTCTGCTGTCGGCGGCCGTGTAGTAGAGGTACCAGCGCGGACCGTCCTCGGTCCGGAACCGGTGCAGCGCCGGGGCCCACAGTTCGGTGTCGCGGCTGGGGTCGCTGTCGCGCCACACCTCCACGGGTTCGGCGGTGGCCAGGGTGGCCAGGCTGGGCGACTTCCACACGGAGATGCGGTCGCCTTGCGTGGTGGACAGATAGTAGTTCCCGTCGTGGTGCACGACCGTGGGGTCGGCTCCGGCGTTGAGGGGGTTGCGGAACGTCCCCTCCCGCGCGGAATCGGCGGGAGCCGACCGATCGGCCGGTTCGGCCGCCGCTTCGGCGATGGCGGTCGTGGCCGTCGTCGCGGCGGTACCGCTGGAGGCGGCGGCGGTGGCGGTGGTGGCCAGGGGGAGTGTGAGCAGCGCGAGGGTCAGGGCGCTGAGGGCCGTCAGAGGGCGTCGCGGGCGAGGGGACGTGCGTGGTGACATCGCTGCTTCCCGTCCGAGGAGGAGTGGTGCTCTTTCTTCTTACATCGTTGTAATCCTGGGGTGAAGCCTCCGCGCCCGGAGTCCCCGCGACGCACGGTGCGCCCTCGGGCGCGTCGCGGCCGGTCGGGCCCGGGCGCGGAAGGCCCGTCCTCACTGGCCGCCCAGACCCGTCGTGGCGACGCTGTTGACGATCTGGCGCTGGAACAGCATGAACACGACCACCATCGGTGCCGCCGCCACCATCGACGCCGCCAGCTGCGAGGCGTAGAAGGTCCCGTAGGAGTCCAGGATGTTGGGGATGCCCACGGGCAGCGTCATCAGTGCCGGGTCGGTCGTGACGATGAACGGCCACAGGTAGTTGTTCCAGGCGGTGATGAACACGAAGATCGACGCCGCCGCGAGGATGGGCCGCGACAGCGGCATGATCACCGACACGAACAGCCGCCAGTGCGAGGCCCCGTCCATGCGGGCCGCCTCGTCCAGCTCGCGCGGCACCGCGTCGAAGAACCGCTTGAGCACGAACACGATGACCGGCGCCACCAGCTGCGGCAGGATCACCGCCGCGTAGGTGTCCACCAGGCCCAGCGACACCATCTGCTGGAACAGCGGCACGATGAGCAGCTGCGGCGGGACCACGATCGCCGCGATCGTGAAGGCCATCAGCGCCGCGCGTCCCCGGAAGTCCATGCGCGACATCGCGAAGGCCGCCGGGGCCGCCACCACGATCGTGAGCAGGGTGACCAGCACGGCGATGACCAGGCTGTTGAACAGCCACATCTGGACGTTTCCGGCCTCGAACAGGTTGCGGTACTGCTCCAGGGTGAACCCGGTCTCGGGGACCAGGGTCGGCGGCAGCGAGACCGCGTCCCCCTCGGTCTTGAACGAGGTGATCAGCGCCCACACCATGGGCGCCAGCCACAGCACCGCGAAGACCACCAGCGCCGACAAGGCGGCGATCCGCGGTCCGCGGCCCCCGCCCAGCATCAGGTCGCGCTGCCTGGCGCGGTCCAGGGCCACCTCGGCCCGCCGCGCCGAACGCATGCTCCACGTCGCCATGTCAGCCCCTCCTCTTCGCGCTGATCCACAACTGGAAGGCGGCCACTCCGAGGACGAGCGCCAGGAACAGGTAGGAGACGGCGGCGCCGTACCCGAACCGGTAGCCGGTGAAGCCCACGTCGTAGATGTAGAGCAGCAGCGAACGGGTCGCCTCGCCCGGGCCGCCTCCGGTCAGCAGGTAGATCTGGTCGAAGACCTTCAGCGAGGCCAGCACCTGCAACAACAGGACGACCACCGTGGTGCCCCGCAACTGGGGGAGGGTGACGTGGCGCAGCCGGGCCCACACCCCCGCGCCGTCCAGCGCGGCGGCCTCGTACAGGTGGCCGGGGATCGACTGGAGGGCGGCCAGGTACAGCAGGAAGTTGAACCCGACCGTCCACCACACCGTGGTCAGTGCCACCGACCACATCGCCACGCCCTCGTCGGTCAGCCAGCCCAGGCCCTCCGTCCCCAGGAGCCCCAGCACGTGGTTGAGCAGACCGAAGTCCTCCACGTACAGGAACTTCCACACCAGCGCCACGGTGGCCACCGGCAGCAGGAACGGCAGGAAGAACGACAGCCGCCACAACCACTGCCCGGGCAGCCCGGTGTGCACCAGGACCGCCATGGCCAGCGCGACCACCACCAGGGGGACGGTGGTGACGAGGGTGAACAGGACGGTGTTGCCCAGGGTCCGCCACACCATCGGGTCGCCCAGCGCCTCGGTGTAGTTCTCCAGACCGACGAACGCGCCGCCCGCCCCGTTGAGGGCGATGTCGGTGAAGCTCATCCACAGCCCGCTCACCAGCGGCCAGGCCAGGAACAGCGCGTACACCAGGAGGAAGGGCAGCAGGAACACCAGGGGCGAGTCCGCCAGGCGTCGCCACAGCCCTCGCGCGGCGCCGGGGCCGCCCGGCGGGGAGCCCTCGCCCGCGCGGGGGCGGGCGGGGGCTTGGGTGGTCACGCTCATTCCAGCCCTCCCGGGTTGGTGCGGGCGGCCCAGGAGTCCAGGGTCCGGCCCAGGTGCTCCACCGCCGCCTCGGGCCCGTCGCCGGTCAGGGCCGTGCGCAGCGCCTCGCTCACGTCGGAGTGGAACCGCGATCCGGCCCCGGCGAACCACACCTCGGGGTCGAGCACCGGGGTCTCACCGGCGGCCGCGTAGTCCGACTGCGGGTCCAGCGCCAGGTACTCCGGCGACTGGGCGATCGGCGAGTAGGCCGGGATGTGGCCCGCCTCGCCCCAGATCAGGCTGTTGCGCACCATGAGCGCCACGAACTCGTGGGCGGCGCGCACCCGTTCGGGGTCGGGGTCGCCCTGGCGGGGCAGCACGAAGGCGTGGGAGTCGGCGTACCCGCCGGGTTGGTCGAAGACCGTGGGGAAGGGGGCCGCGCCCAGGTTCTCCACGTGTTCCGACAGGTAGGGCAGCTCCCACTCCCCGCACACGAGCATCGCCGAGCGCCCGGAGGCGAAGGCCGCCAGGGCGGTGGGGTAGTCCAGGTTCGGCTCCGACGTCCGGCCGTCGAGCAGTTCGGCGAGGAAGGTGTACACGCGCAGCGCCGCGTCGCGGTCGAACACCGCCGGTCCGCCCTCGGGCAGTTCCATGGACGCGCCGGTCTGGTTGTACAGCATCCAGAACAGCCGCCACCCCTGGGAGTCGTCGTTGACGTGCCCGTAGGAGACGCCGCTGCCGCCCCCGGCCTCGGCCAGCGCCCGGGACGCCGCGAGGAACCCCTCGGGGGAGTCCATGCCGGTCAACTTCCCGTTCCCGTCGAGCAGACCGGCCCGGTCGGCCACCCCGGTGTCGTAGAAGACGATCACCGGGTGGGTGTCCAGCGGGACGGCGTAGGTGGCGCCGTCGTGGATGCCGCGTTCCCACAGGTCGGGCACGAAGTCCTCGGCGGTGACCCCGAACTCGGCCAGCAGGTCCAGGTCGAAGGGTTCGAGCAGTCCGCCGGGGGCGTACCCGGGCAGGCGGGACAGGTGCAGCACGGCGGTCTCGGGGGCCCGCCCGCCCACGGAGGCCACCGCCAGCTTGGTGTAGTACGGCGGCCCCCAGGCCAGCGTGCTGGGGGTGACGCCCAGGTGCGGGGCCTGTTCGCGCACCGCCTCCAGCATGGTCTCCACCCGGGCGCCGTCCCCGCCCTGGAACAGGCTCCAGAACCGCACCTGCGTGGTCGGTCCCGAACCGGAGCCGGGGGCGCATCCGGCGGCGCCCAGGGCCGAGCCCAGGGCGAGGGCTCCCGTGCCCAGGAGCACGCGACGCCGGGAGAACGGTGGAGGCGACCCGGTCGGCGGGCGGGATCTGCGTGGCGGGTGTGGCATCGGCGGACTCCAAGGAAAAGGCGGGGGGTGATACGGGGGGTGGGTGGTCCCCGGGGCTTGCCGGGGACGCGCTCACTCGGGCCGACGGTCGGCCTTCTCGTACGCGGCCGTCCTGCGCTGGGCGGCCGCGATGCGGGCGGTGTCGAGCTTGTCGCCGCGGTCGAACCGGTAGACGCCGTTGCGTTCCTGGAACACGTCGGTGAGCTGCGTGTAGCAGTAACCGAACATGTCCGGGTCCTCCAACAGCACACCCGTCAGACCCTCGAAGCGGATGTGGAACTCCTCCGGGGTCCTCGGGTCGTCTCCGTACCCCCACGACTGCTCACCGCCGTCGGTGTCGGGGTCCCAGCGGATCCCGCCGAACTCGCTGCAGAAGTAGGGCTGCCCGCGGTAGGGCACCGACCAGTCGCGGCCGTCCGCGCCGCGGTTGACGTAGGGGTCGTCCTCGGCCAGGCCGCTCATCTGCTCGCGGAACGCCTCGGGGTCCTGCTCGTAGCTGTGGGAGTCGTAGACGTCGGTCTCGGGGACCCGGTGGGCGTACCCGGAGGCGTCCACCACCGGGCGGGAGGGGTCGATCGCCTTGGTGGCCAGGAACATCGCCCGGGTCACGTCGTCCAGGGCGGTGAAGCGGTCGTGCAACCGCTGGAAGGTCTCGTTGAGCGGGCACCAGCCGACGACGCTGGGGTGGGAGTAGTCGCGTTCCACGGCCTCGGTCCACTGGGCCACGTAGGAGGCGTCCGGCCGCTGGTTGTCGTCGGCCGCGCCGCCGTCGGCCGCGCACCCCCAGTCGCCGAACTCGCCCCAGACCAGGTATCCGAGCCGGTCGGCGTGGTACAGGAAGCGCTCCTCGAAGACCTTCTGGTGCAGGCGGGCCCCGTTGAACCCGGCCCGCAGGCCCAGTTCGATGTCGCGCACCAGGGCGGCGTCGTCGGGTGCGGTCATCAGCCCGTCGGGGTAGTAGCCCTGGTCCAGGACCAGGCGCTGGAACACGCGTCGGCCGTTGATCAGGACCGCCTTGCCCTGGATCGAGACCGACCGCAGGCCCGCGTAGGACCCGGCCCGGTCCACCACATCGCCCCGGGCGTCGAGCAGTTCCAGGCGCAGCGTGTACAGGTGCGGGTCCTGCGGCGACCAGGCGCGGAGCCGTTCCCGCGGCACCGTCAGGGTCAGCCGGGGCGCGGTGTCCAGGTCGGCGCGGGCCTCGGCCGTGGTGACCTCGCCGTCCCCGTCCTCCAAGGCGGCGCGCACCCGCAGCCCCTCGCCGCTGCCGGACAGCGGTAGGAGCAGGTGGAAGGCCCTGTTGGCCAGGTCCGGGGTGACGCGGGGGCGCCGCAGGTGCACGTCGGGGACCGGTTCCATCCACACGGTCTGCCAGATCCCGGTGGTGCGCGTGTAGTGGCATCCGGAGTTGGCGTACCAGGTGGCCTGCTTGCCGCGGGCCTGGAAGCCGTGTCGGCTGTCGCGGGCGCGCACGACCACCACGGCCTCCTCGCCGGGGCCCGCGACCCCGGCCAGGTCGGCGGTGAAGGGGGTGAACCCGCCGCGGTGGCGGACGACCTCCACACCGTTGACCCACACGGTGGTGTCGTGGTCGACGGCCTGGAAGTGCAGCAGGACGCGCCGTCCCGCCCAGGCGTCGGGGACGCGGACGGTGCGCCGGTACCAGACCGCCTCCATGAAGTCGGTGTCGCCCACGCCGGACAGCTCCGACTCAGGGCAGAAGGGGACGGTGATGGTGCCGGAGAGCTCGGCGTCGCGCAGGCCCCGTTCGAGCCCGCTGTCGCCGCGGTCGGCCTCGAAGCCCCAGGCGCCGTTCAGGCACAGCCAGTCGGGGCGGGTGAACTGCGGGCGCGGGTACTCGGGGCGGGGCGGAGCGGTGGGCCCGTTCCCGCGCTGCGACTGGTGGTGCGTCGGCACGGAGGTCTTCTCCTTCTCACGGCGGCGTCGTCCTGTGACTGGCGTCACGGCAAATGTCAGCACATTTTTACATCGATGTAAATACCTCGACGCGAAGGTCAGGGGGTTCCGGGTGCCGGGCGGGGGAGGCCGGGTCCGACCGCGGGGCGGCGGCGGGGCGCGGGCTAGGATGGCGCTGATCGGGGGTGGACGTGGGCACGAGGCCGCGTATCAAGGACGTCGCGCGTCAGGCCGGGGTCTCGGAGAAAACGGTTTCCAACGTTATTAACGACCATCCGCACGTTCGGCCCGCCACGCGCGCCGCCGTGGAGGCGGCCATCGCCGCGCTGGGCTACCGCGTCAACCTGGCCGGACGCCACCTGCGCCGCGGTGAGACCGGCGTGATCGCGCTGGTCGTGCCCGAACTCGACCTCGGCTACTTCGCCGAGCTCGCCGACCTGGTCATCCGCGAGGCCGAACGCCTCTCGCGCACCGTCCTCGTCCACCAGAGCGAGGCCCGCCGCGACCGCGAGGAGTCCGCCCTGGAGGGGTTCGGCGCCGACTTCGTCGACGGCGTCATCCTCAGCCCGCTCGCCATGGACGACGCCGCCCTGCACACGCACCCCTCCCGGCTGCCGGTGGTGCTCCTGGGCGAGCTGCCCCGCACGGTCCGGCACGGCCACGTGGCGATCGACAACGTGGCCGCCGCGCGGGAGGCCACCGAGCACCTGCTCGACGGCGGACGCACCCGGATCGCGGTGGTGGGCGGTCGGCCGCCGGGCCCCTCCGGCACGGCCGAGCTGCGCACCCGTGGTTATCGCGAGGCCCTGGAGGCGCGGGGGAGGGGTTACGACCCCGCGCTGGTGCGACCGGCCGGGCATTTCCACTGGAAGGACGGGGCGGAGCTGGCCGCCGAGCTCGTCGCCGGGTCCGGGCCGCCCGACGCGCTGCTGTGCATGAACGACCTGTTGGCGCTGGGGGCGATGCGCGCGCTGCACGACGCCGGGGTGCGGGTCCCCCAGGACGTGGCGGTGGTCGGGTTCGACGACATCGCCCCGGGGCGCTACTCCGTGCCCAGCCTGACCACCGTCGCCCCGGACAAGCCGAGCCTGGCCCGCGAGGCGGTGCGGCTGCTGCTGGAGGCGGTGGAGGCCAGGCGGGGCGCTCCGGACGCGGTGCCCGGGAGCGAGGCCGACCGGGCCTCGGCCAAGGTCGTCGTGGGCCACACCCTCCTGGTTCGGGAGAGCAGTGCCAGCGCGCTCTGACGCCTGTCCTCCTCGGAGAGGCCGAGGCCGACAGAAGACGTGCAATCCGCTTTACGGGAATGCATGGAAATGGTCTGATTTTCTGTTCATGCTTGCATAGGTGAATGAGAACGGACCCCACGGCATGGCGGTGGTGGGGCCCGCTGTCGTGTCACTCTTCCTGTTCGCTCGCACGCCTCCACTCGCTTCGGCGGGGGAGCGGTGGCGCTATCTGTTTGGCAGTTTTGTTCCATTCGGTCAGTTCGGGTGGGGTCGAGGTTCCCGCGCGGGTGCGGATGAGGTCGTCCACGACCAGTCCGGCGAAGACGCGGGGGTGGGTCCTGTAGTCGCCCTTGCCGTCCAACCACCGGTAGAGGCCGTGTTCGGTGACGGTGACCTGTGCGTATCCGAGGTAGGGGCAGCAGGTCAGGGTGGGCAGGGGGTCCAGGCTGAACCAGTGGGGCTTGTCACCGATCTGCGAGGACAGTCCGCGCGCGGTGAGTTCTTCTTGGAGGTGCTTCAGCTGTTCGATCGCATCCATACACCCACGATGCGGCTGGGAAGGAGTTTTACACAGCTACCAATACCTGTCTGCACGGATATGGTCTCACGTGCAGATAGCTGGATAGCTTTGATGTGTGACTGAGAACGAATTCACATCTCTGTTTTCCAAGCTCCGTGAACTGTCCGGTTTGAGGCAGGAGGAGCTTGCTGAACGTGTGGGGTCCTCTGCCGCCTCGGTGTCCCGGTGGGAGACCGGCGTCATCACTCCCAAGCGGGCGAAGGTCGAACAGCTCGACAAGGCGCTCAAGGCCGAAGGGCGCTTGGTGCGCACGTGGGAACCGGTGGCCACCGGGTTGCAGATTCCGCCTTGGATGCGTTCCAAGGGCGCCCTGGAAGAGAAGGCGGTGGAGATCGACACGGGTGACGGTCTCCAACCTCGTGCCCGGCCTCCTCCAGTCCCTGCCCTACGCGCGCATGGTGTTCCGCGCCGGACATCCCAGCGCGTCCAACGACGATGTGGAGCGCTTCGCCCAGCTTCGTGTCTCGCGCTACGAGGTGCTCAAACGAAGGAATGATCCGTTCGTCACCGCCGTCTTCCCCATCTCCGCGCTGACCTGCCTGCCCGACAGCGTACGCACCGACCAGGTCAAGACGATCCTGCGGCACATGGAACGGGAGCGCATGGCGGTTCACCTGATTCCTGACGGCAATCCGATGCTGCTGATCGCCGCCTCGATCCAGGTCTACCGGTTGGCGGACGGCGCTGCTGTGGCGGCCTCCGACTACGCCCGGGGCAACCTGTTGATGGACGAGCCGGAGGACACCGCGGCGGTAGTGTCTGTCGTGAGGAACCTGATCGGACTGTGCTCTCCCTTGGGGGAAACATCCGCCCTGCTAGGAAGGCTGCTGTGATGTGGCATAAGTCCAGCTACAGCAATGACGCCGCTCACTGCGTCGAGGTCAGCGAAGGACCGACCACCCTGGTACGCGACACCCAGAACCAGCAAGCGGCCACCCTGGCCTTCCCCGCCGCCGAGTGGGCCGCTCTGCTCCGCTGCGAATGCGACGCCTCCGTGCGCTGACACCCCACACAGCCGACTCCCCGTTCAGGAGAGCGGGGGAGTTCACCATGTCTCCCGGAGGATGCCCCGGCCTTGAGGCCGGGGAGGAATCCGGGCAGGCAGTCGGCACCTTTCCCGTTTTGCCTTACACATACTTCTCCTTGCTCTAACCTTTGCCGTATGCGGACGGCGTACAAGTGCCGGGCCTACCCGGACCCCGAACAAGCGGCCCAGCTGGGTCGCACGTTCGGGTGCGTGCGCCTGGTGTGGAACAAAACGCTCGCCGAGCGCCACACCGCCTACCACCAGCGCGGCGAGAGGACCTCGTACCAGCAGACCGACCAGGCGCTGACCCAGTGGAAGAAGACCGAAGACCTGGCGTTCTTGTCCGAGGTGTCCTCGGTGCCGTTGCAGCAGACCCTGCGCCACCAGCACAGCGCGTTCTCCCACTTCTTCGCTGGACGCGCCCGCTACCCCCGGTTCAAGAACCGGCAGGGCCGACAGTCGGCGCACTACACCCGCAGCGCGTTTCGCCTCCGCGACGGTGAGTTGTTCCTGGCCAAACACCAGAGGCCGCTGAGGGTGGCCTGGTCGTGGGATGACGTGAACCTGGCTGCGTTGGAGGCGACCACGGTCATCGTTTCGCGTGAGGCGGACGGGCGCTGGTATGTGACCTTCGCCGTGGACACCGACGATCCTGACCCGGCACCGGACACTGGTTCTGAGGTGGGTGTGGATCTGGGGGTGAAGGACTTCGCGATCCTGTCCACGGGCGAGAAGATCGCCAACCCCCGCCACGTGGAGCGCAAGGCCCGCAACCTCAAGCGCTACCAGCGGCGCATGGCACGCACCCAGCGCGGCTCGGCCAACCGGCGCAAGGCCAAGCGCAGGGTCGCGGCCGCGCACCGCAAGGTCCGCCACGCCCGCGCTGACTTCCTGCACAGGACCACGACCCGCCTGGTGCGCGAGCACGACCTGATCGCGATCGAGGACCTGAACGTGCGGGGCATGACCGCCTCCGCGAAAGGCACCGTCGAGCGACCCGGTCAGCGGGTCCGTCAAAAGGCCGGGCTGAACCGGTCGGTCCTGGACGCTGGCTTTGGTGAGTTCCGCCGCCAACTGGAGTACAAGGCCGAACGTTTCGGTCGCACGCTGGTGGTGGTGGATCGGTGGTTTCCTTCCAGCAAGACCTGTTCTGCGTGCGGGTACCTGCTGGATCGGCTTTCTCTGGGCACCCGGGTATGGACGTGCCCTTCCTGTCGCACCCGGCATGATCGGGATCTCAACGCGGCCAAGAACACTCTTGCGGCTGGTCGAGTCGCAGCCCGGGAAGCAGTCTCGGGTGATGCCTGGGGAGCTGGTGTGAGTCGGCAAGGGTCCTCCCTTCCGCTGTCGGCGTCGAAGCAGGAAACCGGGCCCGTGAGGGTCGCCGCGCGAGCGGCACCGGACCGTTAGGTTCGGTCGGAATCCCCCTCCTTTGAGGAGGGGGAGGAAGTCAAGACAGCGCGACGTAGACGGTGTTGGACGCGTCGTGGTCCTGCTGGGGGTTGGGGAAGTCCACGACCTCCGCGCGCGCCGTGGTGAAGACCTCCGCCAGCAGGTCGGTGAACTCCTCGTCCGGCGCGTCGTTGGACCACAGGGCGAAGACACCGCCCGGCGCGAGCAGGTGCTCGCGCAGGTGGCGCAGACCCTCGGCCGTGTACAGACCGGCGTGGCCGGGGTGGAGCAGGTGGCGCGGTGAGTGGTCGATGTCGACGATCACGGCGTGGAACGGCTCCGCGCCCATGTCGGGGGCGGGCCCCGATCCGGCGCCGACAGCGGCGAAGAAGTCCCCGTGCTCCAGGCGGCACCGGGGATCGCGGACCAGCGACGCGCCCGAGGGGATCAGTCCCTCGCGGTGCCATTCGATGACCTCGCCGAGGGCCTCCACCACGACGAGGGAGCCCACGCGCGGGTCCTCCAGCACCGTGTGCGCGGTGTAGCCCAGTCCCAGGCCTCCCACGGCGACGCGCAGGCCGTTCGCCGCGTCCAGTTCGGCCAGGGCCAGCCGGGCCAGTTCGACCTCGGCGGCGGTGAACAGGCTCGACATCAGGAAGTCGTCGTCGAGTTTGATCTCGTAGACCTCCTTGCGGAAGAGGGGGTCGTGTCGGCGGCGGAGGCTGAGCTCTCCCATCGGGGTCGCCCGCCAGTCCAGTTCCTGAAAACGGGCGCTCATTGATCTCTCCTGCTCGTCGTGGTCCTCGGGTCCCCTTCGTACCACGTGCTGGCGGGGCGCGGGACCGTGTCCAGGGTCGGGCGGTGGAAGCCCGGCCCCGGTGGGTCCGTACCGCCGCTGGGCTCGTCCGGCGGATCAGGGCTCCGTCGCGGTCTGGGCGGTGAGGCCGTCGAGCACCACCTCCCCGGCGTAGGCGCGGCTCGGGTCCTCCTCCAACAGGTACACACGCGAGATCGTGACCGGGTGTCCGACGTCGTCGGGCACCTCCAGGCGCACGTCGCGCCAGCCCTCCCAGTCCACGACGGGACCCTCCAGGGCGTGGCCGACACCGTGCTCGTCGGCGAGGCCGATCATGAGCCGGGCGCCGCTGCCGTCGCCGCGCACGCCCACGGTGAACGCGAAGGCCTGGCGGTCCAGGGTCAGCGGCTCGGGCGGGTGGGCGGCGGCGGTCCGGGTGCGGATGTCGTGGGTGAAGTCGTAGGCCAACGCCAGACCGGGCCCGTCACGCCCGGCCACGGGGCGCACCTCGGCCTCGCCGCGCGCGGACCGTGCCGTCCACTCCCGCGCGTCCTCGAAGTCCGCCACGGAGACCGTCCGCGTGCCGACGGAGAACGGGATCTGCGTGCTCACTCCACCGGCGGTCACCGTGAGGGTGCCCGTCCCCTCCACCGCGCCGGTCCCCTCCCCGGCGCGCGGCCGCACCTCGAAGCCGCCGTCGCCCCGGGCCACGACCTCGACCAGCTCGGGGACCGCCTCGACCCGTGCGTCGACCGGTTCGACGGGTGCGCGCTCGCCGTCCCCGGTGACCCCGGTGAGCACGAAGGAGGTGGCGTCCTCGGAGGAGGCCAGGCCCAGGCGCCGCGGCGTGGCACGGAGTGTGCCCGGGGCGGGCAGCACCTCCAGGTCGACGGTGTCGCGGACCGAACCCGCCCGCCCCGTGACGGTCACCGGGCCGGGGGCTCCCGCGACGAACCGGGGGCCGTCACCGTGCCCGGAGGGCGCGGACAGCTCCAGCTCACCGGTGCGGTCGTCGGGGGTGTGGGGCGCGCCGGGGCCGGACGGCCCGAAGGCCTCGTCGTGCCCGGTGGCGGCGAGGGTGCGGTGCATGCCGGTGAACACGCGGCGGGGGTCTGCCTGGGGCGGCACGGGGGAGCCGTGTTCGGGTCGGGATTCCAGCGCGGGCCGCAGCCACAGGCCCGAGGTTTCCGCCGACCCCTCGGACGCCGTGATCACCAGGCCGTCGGGGACCTCCCGGAGCTCGTCCCCGGCGCGGTTGCGCAGCACCGGACCGACGCCCCCGGGTTCGCGCACGAGCAGGGTCGAGGATCCGCCGCCGTCCAGTTCCAGCGCCTGGTCGGCCCCGGACGCGGCGAGCAGTTCGGCGACCTCCGCGAGCGTGGAACCGGCGTGGCCGCGGTTGCGCCCGTCCGCGGTCACCACGTGCATGGCCTCGCCGTCCTCGGAGAACCCGATCGCGGTACGCGGCGCGCGGGAGTCGTCCTCGACGGGAACGGGTTCGCCGTCGCGCACCAGCACGTGCCGCCCGCCCACGACGGTGCGGGGCTCGGTGCCCTCGGCGGTGAGGGTGTGCTCCAGTTCGACCGGGTCGCCCTCGGACAGGTCGGCGATCCGCTCCGCCGCGGAGCCGCGCGCCACCAGGACCTGCTCGTCTGCGTCGATCGGGCCGCTGCCGGGGGCGCTGCTGACCCGCTCGACGGCGCCCTCGGAGATCACGGCCTCGGCGACGGCCGTGTCCCCGGGGTCGCTCCCGGGTTCGTACACCACGTGTGCGCGGGGGTGCCCGCCCCAGTCCGACGTGTACAGGCCGACACCGTCCGCGGGGACGGCGGAGGTGTTCAGGGCGTCGAGGTCCAGGTCCCCCGAGGGCAGGGACACGGTTCCGTCGAAGGTCACCCGCCGCACACCGCCCCTGCCGTCGGCGTCGATGACCACGGCGTTGGTGAACCCCGGGTCCGGCGAGGTGAGCAGGCGCCCGTCGCTCATTCCGGCGCCCAGGGGGGCCTGGGTCGCGCCGATGTCGAAGTAGCCGCCGTTGACCGCGGCGACCACGGTGGAACCCTCCGGGGGCTCGGCGGCGGCAGCCATGTCCGCGACCGTCGCCGGAGAGGTGAGACCGTCCCCGTCGACGTACTCGATTCCGATCTCCTCGGTGAGGTCGACGGTGAGGAGGCTGGCGAACTGCTCCCCGCCGTTCCCGGAACCGGGGACGGGGCCGGACACGAGGCCCACCCCGGTGGCGATCCGCTCCTCCACGGCCCCGGCGATCCCGCTCACCGGCGCGGCGACGTCGGCTGTCACCTGGGACGACGGCGCGGCCAGGATCATGGGAGCGACCAGCACGGCGACCACGGGGACGGCCGCCGGGCGGACGGGACCCGGGGACCTCGGACGGGACAGGTTCACGGGGGCACCCTTTCGCGTGAGGACTCGTCGGTGGGGCGAGTGATGCGCCCGGTGTTCGGGCCGTGCACATCCTCCACGACGGGTGCTCTTTCCAGCGGCGGTACACACCGGAGGGTGAGGACATGAACACGGGGCGAAAACCCGCGGACTCCTCTCCCCCGTGTCTCGGGGCGGTCCTTACGGCTGGGGAGCACCACCGTGGAGACGACGGAAGCGGGCTCCCGGAGGAGCCCGCTTCGGAGACGGTCTTTCGCATACCTCCCACGCGGGGGAGGACCCGGAAACGACTGGCCAGAGCGTGCGCTCCGGTGCGGAGCGCGGCACTACAATCGCCACCAGCGCCACACCGCGACCGCAAGCCCCCCATTTCCCGCGTTTCCGGCCTCTCAGGACGAAGTGCCTGAGGCCGTGGTCCCTTCCCCACCCCCCACCTGGAGCATGGTTCCCATGGCTACCCCACCCCCCATCGACACCTCCGTCCCCCATTCCGCTCGAGTGTGGAACTACTGGCTGGGCGGCAAGGACAACTACCCCGCGGACAGGACCCTGGGCGACCTCATCCTCAAGGACTTCCCGGAGATGGTCGACGTGGCGCGCGCCCAGCGCACCTTCCTGCTGCGCGCGGTCACCCACCTGGCCGACGAGGCCGGCATCGACCAGTTCCTGGACCTGGGCACGGGGCTGCCCACGCACAACAACACCCACGAGATCGCCCAGGCCGTGAACCCGTCCGCGCGCGTGGTCTACGTGGACAACGACCCGCTGGTCCTCGCGCACGCCCGCGCCCTGCTCACCGGTACCGAACAGGGCGCCACCGACTACGTCGACGCCGACGTGCACGACCCCGAGGTCGTGTTGGAGGCGGCGTCCCGGACGCTGGACCTGGCCCGTCCGGTGGGCCTGACGATGCTGGGCATCCTGGGCCATCACACGCACGAGACGGCGGTGTCCCTGGTGCGTTCGTACATGGAACGGCTGCCCTCGGGCAGCTTCCTCGCGATCGCCGACAGCACCGACACCAGCGAGGGCATGCGGCGGGCCGCGCAGGCGTGGAACGCCGACGCGTCCCTGCCGTACATCCTGCGCTCACCGGAGCAGATCGGCGAGTACTTCGCGGGACTGGACCTGGTCGAGCCCGGTGTGGTGCCCGCGCTGGAGTGGCGCAGTTCCCAGATCGACGTCGGCGGCCAGTTGCCCACCGCCGCCGACGAGTACTGCGGGATGGCCCGCAAGGCCTGAACGGCCCCGGAGCCGGTCCCACCCGAGCCGTCGGACCCCGCACACCACTGCGCGGGCCCGACGGCTTTTCCTGTCGCGGCGGGGCTCCGACACAGCCCGCGGTCCCGGGCCGTCGCCCCGGTATAAGTACTGCTTATGCGCCCCATGGAGACGGGCCTCTACCAGGCGAGCCCGACTTCGTGTTGCATGGGCAGGTCTGTGTCGCGGACCACAGGGCGATGCGCCCACCTGCCGCTGCGCGGCGCGGCGCCGTCTTCGGCGCTTCGCGGGAGAACGCGTTCGCGCTGCGGGCCTGGAGCACGCCGGGGCGGACCCGCTCGCGCCGTTCCACCGCGGCTGTGCGAGGGTTCCCGCCGAGGCATCCTCGCTTTCGCGCGGCTTCAGACGGTGGAGAGGCCAGACCAGTCGCGGTCCGCCGCAGTGACCGGGAGCCTGACACCGCCCCCAACCAGGTCTGAACGGAAAAGAGCTCAATGACTGACACCTTGGTCGTGGCGCACACGACGATAGCGATCATCGGCGTGGTGCTACTGATTATCGCCGCGCGCGTCGAGCCGGTGATCGCACTCGTGATCGGGTCGATCTACCTGGGACTCGCGGCCGGGCTGGGGTTCGAGAAGACCATCTCGACCATCGCTCAGGGCTTCGGCGACATCATGGCCGAAGTCGGGCTGCTCATCGGATTCGGCGTCCTGTTGGGGTCGCTGCTGCTCCGCATGGGCGCCCTGCAGAAACTGGTGGAGCTGCTGCTGCGGCTGCTCGGTCCCAGGCGGCTCCCCTACGCGCTCGCCGCCGTGCTGAGCACGATCTTCCCGTCCATCTACGTGGACGTGCAGCTCGTGCTCGCCGCCCCGCTGGCCCGCTCCGCCGCTCCCAGCCTGGGCCGCAACGGCGTCGGCATGATGGGTGGCGCGCTCAGCACCGGCATCCTCGTCGGCTACGTGTTCGTGATCCCCGGTCTGGGAACCGTGTCGATCGCCGGTCTGCTGGGCGTCCCGCTCGGCACGATGCTGCTCTACGGCTTCGGGGTCGGACTGGCCACGGCGGTGCTCACCGTGTTCCTCTACGGAATCCTGCTGAGGTTCGGGTTCTGGAACCCCGACAAGGACGAGACCGCCCCGATGGCGGTCGGCGACCGGGAGCCCGCCGGTGCCGTGCAACCCGCGGGCGCTGCGCCCAGCGGCAGCGGCGGCAGCAGCGGCGGTGGCGGTGGCGACAGCAGCAGCGACGGCGGCGTGACAGAGGTCGACGAGAAGGTCGACGAGGCGGCGCCGCGGACCCCGCCGCTCCACATCTCCCTGCTGCCCATCCTCGTCCCGCTGGTCATGATCGCCGCCGGTGCGATCGCCGAGGCCGCCGGCGCGACGTCTCCCGCGATCGCGTTCTTCGGCGACCCGGTGCTGGCGCTCTTCGTCGGCCTGGTCGGCGCCTACCTGCTGTCGCGGGGCGTGCAGGGCACCGCGCGGACCAACGACGCACTGGGCGAGGGACTCAACACCACCGGGCAGATCCTGCTGGTCACCGGCGTCGGCGGTTCGCTGGGAGCGGTGATCGGCGAGACGGCGCTCGAAGGGGTCCTGGGCGGCCTGTTCTCGGCCGAAGCGGGCACACCGGCGCTGGTGGCGGTACTGCTGGCCTGGCTGGTGGCGGCCGTGCTGCACCTGGCCATCGGCTCGATCTCCGTCGCCGCCATCGCGGCCGCGGGCATCCTCGCCCCGATCATGGGCAGCCTGGACCTGCCGCCCGCGGTGCTGGGACTGGCCATCGGCTCGGGCGCCCTGTTCGCGCTCCAGGTGAACAGCAACTTCTTCTGGATGTTCCAGTCACTGCTCGGTGTGACCACCCGGGGCACACTCAAGGCGCTGACCTTCGTGACCGCACTGGCCTCGGTGGTCTCGCTGGTCATCGTCGTGGGCATCAGCCTCGTCGCCTAGCCAGGACGCCGCCGCGAGCCGCGGCCACCGTCCCTCCGGGCCCACCCGCACGCGGCGGCCCGGAGGGGGCGGCTCCCGGTGCCCCCCGCACCGTGGCGCGCCCGACCGTTCGACACACGCAGGAGAGAAATCATGCAGCCGCTTCGCGGTGTAACCGTCGTGTCCCTGGAGCAGGCCATCGCCGCTCCCTACGCCAGCCGCCACCTGGCCGACATGGGCGCCCGCGTCATCAAGGTCGAGCGGCCCGGCACGGGCGACTTCGCCCGCGGCTACGACTCCCGCGTCAACGGCATGAGCTCGCATTTCGTGTGGGCCAACCGCAGCAAGGAGTCCCTGACGCTGGACATCAAGGACCCGCGCGGCCTGGCGGTGCTGCGCAAGCTGCTGGCCAGCGCCGACGTCTTCCTCCAGAACCTGGCGCCGGGGGCCGCGGCCCGCGCCGGGCTGGGCGCCGCCGAGCTGCAGGCGCGGCACCCCGGGCTCATCGTCTGCGACATCTCCGGCTACGGTTCACCCGGTCCCTACGAGACGATGAAGGCCTACGACCTGCTGGTGCAGAGCGAGTCGGGGCTGCTGTCGGTGACGGGCAGCGGCGAGGAGATGGCGAAGGTCGGCATCTCGGTCTCGGACATCGCCGCGGGCATGTACGCCTACAGTTCGATCCTGGGTGCGCTGCTCGAGCGCGCACGCACCGGAAAGGGCACCCACCTGGACGTGTCGATGCTGGAGGCCACCACCGAGTGGATGGGCTTCCCGCTCTACTACGCCTATGACGGCCAGGAGCCGCCGGCGCGCGCCGGCGCGGCGCACGCGACGATCTACCCCTACGGCCCCTTCGTCGCGCGCGATGAGCAGGTGGTCCTGATGGCGGTCCAGAACGAGCGCGAATGGCGCGCGTTCTGCGAGCGCTTCCTGGAGCGCCCCGCGTTCGCCGAGGACCCCGCCTACGCCACCAACGCCGCCCGCAGCGCCAACCGCGACACGCTCAGCACCGTCATCGCCCGGCGCTTCGCCGAGCTGGACGGCGACGAGGCCACCTCCCTGCTCGCCGCCATCCCGGTCGCCCACGCCCGGGTGAACAGCCTCGCCGAGGTGTGGCGCCACCCGCAGCTCGCCGCGCGCGGGCGCTGGCACGAGGTGGACACGCCGACGGGGCGGGTCCCGGCGCTGGCGCCGCCCGGGCCGCGCGACCCGTCCCCCCGCATGGACCCGGTTCCCGGCCTCGGCGAGCACACCGACGCCATCCTCGGCGAACTGGGGATGACAGCCGAGGAGACCGCCGAGCTGCGGTCGGACGGGGTGCTCTGATGGCGCCGGAGACCACCGCCGCCGCGCGCGCGGACACACTCGCGACGGCCGTCACCTGGCTGTTCGTGCCCGCGTCCCGTCCCGACCGGTTCGCCAAGGCGGTACGCAGCGGCGCCGACGCCGTCATCATCGACCTGGAGGACGCCGTCCCGGCCGGTGAGAAGGACGCCGCGCGCGACGCGCTGCGGGACGGGTGGCCGAGCGTCGCCGACTCCCGCTCCTCCCTCGGCGGTGGCGGCGCCCCCGCTGTGGCCGTGCGCGTCAACGCGCGCACCACCGCGGAGTTCGCCGCCGACGCGCGGCTCTGCCGCGAGCTGGCGCCGGACGCCGTCGTCCTGCCCAAGGCCGAGTCCGGCGACGACGTGCGCGCCGCGGCCGAGGCGAGCCGGGCGCTGGTACTGCCGCTGATCGAGTCCGCCCGCGGGCTGGTGGAGCTCTCCCACATCGCGGGCCGCCCCGAGACGGTCCGGCTGCTGTTCGGCGGTATCGACCTGGCCCTGGACCTGGGCACCGCCGACGACGCCGCGCTCGACCCGTCGCGGAGCGACCTGGTGCGCTGGTCGGCGGCGTGCTCGCTGCCGCCGCCGGTCGACGGTGTCACCACGGATGTGCGCGACGGCACGGCCGCGGCGCGCGACGCCGCCCGCGCCCGCCGCTGGGGGTTCGGCGGCAAGCTGTGCGTGCACCCCGCCCAGGTCGCGCCCGTGGACACCGCCTTCGCCCCCGACGCCGCCGAGCTGGAATGGGCGCGCGAGGTACTCGCCGTGGGAGACGAAGGCGCTGCGCGGCGCGGTGGTGAGATGATCGATCGACCGGTCGTGGAACGCGCCCGCCGACTGCTGCGGCGCGCCGAGGGGAGGGACCGGACCATGTAGGCCGAGGGGACAGCCAGTGGACATCGCCCAGTTGCGGGACTTCATCGCGGTCATCGACAGCGGGAGCTTCACCCGTGCCGCCTCGCTGCTGTTCGTCTCGCAGCCGGCGGTCAGCCAGCGGATGAAGCAGCTGGAGAGCGAACTGGGCGTGCGGCTCGTGCAGCGCGGTCCCCGCGGAGTGGTGCCCACACCGGCGGGGCGGACCCTCTACCGGGACGCCCAGCAGCTCATCCGCCGGTTCGACCAGATCGCCGAAGACGTGGCCAAGGAGCCCGGCGTCATCCGCGGAACGGTGGCCGTCGGACTGCCCACCGCGGTCGCCGTCCACCTCGCTCCGGCGCTGTTCTCCTGGACGAAACGGCACTACCCCGGTGTCCACCTGCGGCTGTTCGAGTCGGTGAGCGGATACATCCAGGAGCTGCTCACGGTCGGGCGGATGGACCTCGCCGTCCTCTACCGCGACGACGCGGCGCCCCGCCCGGCCGAGACGCCGCTGTACTCCGAAGAGCTGTACCTGGTCGGGCGCTCGGACGCCGAGGAGCCACCCCGAGGCGCCCAGGCGGCCGGGGTCGCGGGGAACAGCGCGGCCGCCCCCGACACCGCGGCGTGCGGGGACATCAGGCTGGTGGACATGCTCCGGGTGCCGCTGGTCGCCCCCGGACCGCGCAGCAACCTGCGCGTGCTCATCGACCGCGTCTTCACCGAACGCGGCGCGGCGCCGACGATCGCCGCCGACGTGGAGTCCCTGGGCACGATGGTGCGCATCGCCGAGAGCGGCGAGGCCTGCGCCCTGCTCCCTCTGTCCAGCGTCGAGGCGCTGCGGAGCACTCCCGACCTCACGGTGCGGCGGGTCGTCGATCCCCTGATCGAACGCCACATCGCCGTGTGCGCCGCTTCGGACTACTACGAGCCGCGGGACGCCGTGTCCGTTGTCCGGCACGGCATCGTGCAGGTGACGACCCGGCTCGCCGAGCAGGGGGCCTGGCCGGGGATCCGCCTGGCGGCCCGGACCGAACCGCGCGCCGGTCGGCCCTGACCGGGTCTCCCGTCGCCTTGGGCGCGAGAATCGGGCGTGGTCGCCCCCGTCGCGACATCATCGATTTTCGTTGATGGATCAACTAGGATAGTTGAAATTCGCGTTGATCCATCAACGAAATCAGGGCCGGTCTCCCGGGGGCGCCCGCTCAGTCCGGCTGCTTCTCCATGTGGTCCGAGACGCGCTGGGAGAGCCGGGCGAACGTGCTGAGCTGGTTCGGGGTCAGGGCGTCGACGAACAGACGGCGAACGTGCTCGACGTGCAGGGGCGCGGCGTCCTCGATCGCCTCGTACCCGGCCGGGGTGGCGACGACGAACGCTCCGCGGGCGTCGTCGGGACATTCCTCCCTGGTCACGAGCCCGCGCTTGGTCATCCGCCTGACCTGGTGGGACATTCGGCTCTTCTCCCAGTTCACCAGTCTGGCCAGCTCCAGGAAGCGCATCCTCCCGTCGCTCGTCGCGGTGAGGTTGACGAGCACGATGTAGTCGGAGGCGGACATCCCGGAGTCGGCCTGAAGGAGACGGGACAGCCGCCCGATGAGCGTCTCCTGCATGCGGATGAAGCTGTCCCAAGCGGCCTTCTCGTCCGCCTCCAGCCAGCGCGGCGTCTCGTTCATGGACGCAGTGTAACGAAGAAGTTGACACCTCATCCACTTGGGACAAAGCGGCCGAGACGTGGCCCTTCGTCGAGCCGAACCCTTCGAGAACGGGGACGGGACCCGTCAACGGTGGCCGACGCCCCGGCCCGGGCCACCCCCGTCGTTTCCTCAGGACGCGGGGGGTCCGTGCCACCGGAGGGGGTCGTCCTCCAGCGCGGAGCGGTCCCAGTTCCCGCGGTTCGCGGCGGCCTCGTAGGTGGTGCGGAGGAACTCGGCGACCGCGCGGTCGGGGTCGGACGCGGCGCGGGCGGCCTCGTAGGGCAGTAGGAACTGCTGGAACTCGGTGCTGAAGTACGCGCCCTCGGGCCCCACCGGCTGGTCGGCGAACCCGTCGGGTTCAGGGTAGGCGTAGGAGTAGAAGGCGCCCTCCTCGCCACCGCCGGGCCAGAAACCGCAGCTGGACAGTTCCCGGGAGTAGCCCTCGACCATGACCCAGTCGCCGCAGTTGGGCGCTCCGCCCGGATGGGGCGGAGCCGACCGCCCGGAGAAGCGGGTGCAGGCGAGGTCCATCGCTCCCCAGAAGAAGTGCACCGGGCTGACCTTGCCCACGAAGTGCGACCGGAAGTCGCCGATCACCCGGTTGGCCTGGAGCAGCTGACGCCAGAACAGGGTGGCCGCCTCCCCGTCGTAGGAGGCGTGCTTGTGGTCCTCGGCGAAGGGGATCGCGGGCTCGACCTCGTTGGGGCGCGGCCGGATCGGTGCCTCGATCCCGAGTTGGCCGAGCATGTCCATGATCCGGGTGTAGAACTCGGCGACCGGCATCGGCCGTAGCGGGAAGCTCCGCGCGCCGCCGTCGCTGCCGCGGATCTGGAGCTGGTGGCCGACGAAGTCGAACTCGATCTCGAAGGCCCCCGTGCGGTACGGGATGGCCGAGGTCGTCAGTCCGCGCGGGCTGACGTAGAGGGTCACCTGCCACCAGTGGTTGATCAGCGGAGTGTGGGCCATGCGGATCTTGCCCACGATCTGGGTCCACATGTGCAGGGTGTCGCGGGTGGGGGTCCAGTCCGAGACCCGCAGGCTCGGCCAGTTCGTCGTTGACGGGCTGGTCATCGCTACTCACTTCCTTCGCTGTTCCACCAAAGGGCGGAGGTGGTCGTGTGCTGCGGACGGGCGCCCTGACCCCTCGTCCCTGCCGGAGCGAAGCGGGCCGTGGCTCTGTCGGTCCCTGCCGCGTCCCCACCACGACCAACGGCGTCCGCATGGGCGGTGCCCAGCGCTGCCTGTTGGTGCGAGGCCCCCTTGGGCCGTTGATACATCATCCGGATAGTAGGTGACAAGTCACCTTGCGGGGCGGGGTTCAGGCTCCGGGGATCCGGTGGTGGAGTCTGGGTCCATGTAGTTGGCACATCATCCAATGACGCTAATTTGAACGACCCACCATCTCGTTCGGTGGAGATGTGCCGTCACTGACGCGGAGGGCCGTATCCCGCGCGAAGGCCGCGCTGGTCCGCGGAGCCGTGCCGACCGGCGTCGCGTGCTGTCGGCTGGTCCGGTCAGCGGGGCTCCGGCGTGGGTGCGTGTGCCCGTATCACCCGCGTGGAGACCGACGGTGTCCCGAATCGGGTACTGCCCGTCCCTGACCCGTGCTCGGCGACCCGCACGGCACCGGTCAGCACGGGTGCCCCTCCGCCCGGACCGGGCGGGCGACGCGTCCGCCGTGCCCTCCCACGAACTGGGCGGCGGCCTGTTGCACGGCGACAGCGTAGGTGGGGTAGGCGTGCACGGTCTGGGCCAGACGCCCGGTGAACATGCCGGTGCGCATGGCCAGGGCCAGTTCGTGGACCAGTTCTCCGGCGCGCTCGCTGACGACGGTCGCTCCCAGGACACGGCCGCCGCCGGTGTTTCCCAGGAGCCGGCGGGGCCCCGAGATGATCTTGACGAACCCGTCCGTGCGTCCCGCCACCACAGCTCGGTCGACCTCGGCCATGGGGAGGTAGGCCACCCGCGCGCCCGGGTGTGTTCGGGCCGCCTCCTGCTCGGTGGCGCCGACGTGGGCCACTTCCGGATCGGTGAACGCCACACGGGGGACGACGGAGTCGTCCAAGCGCGCGGGCAGGCCGCGGCTCAGGGCGTTGCGCGCGGCGACCCGGCCCATGAGGTGGGCGGCGTGGGTGAGCGCGATGCGTCCGGTGACGTCGCCCGCCGCGTAGACGCGCGCGGGCGAGGTCGTGGCCAGGCAGGAGGTGGTCACCACCGCTCCCCGCCGGTCCACATCCACGTGTGCGGCGGCCAGGCGCAACCCCGCGGTGTTCGGTCGACGCCCGGCCGCGACCAGGATCCGTTCGGTCTCCACGCGGCCGCCGTCGGCCAGTTCCAGCAGTGCCGTGCCGCCCACACGGGAAGCGCGTGCGACCTCGGCGCCGGTGCGTACCTTGATCCCCTCGGCCGCGAACCGGTCGGCGAGAACGTCGGACGCCTCGGGGTCCTCGTTCGGCAGCAGCCGACCAGCCGCCTCCACCACCGTCACCGCCGTGCCCAGGCGCGTGAAGGCCTGGGCGAGCTCGCAGCCGACCGCACCGCCGCCCAGGACCGCCAGGCTGCGCGGCTGCTGACGTAGAGTGAATACGTTGTCACTGGTCAGCGGTTCCAGTTCGTGCAGTCCGGGCACCGGCGGCAGCAGCGGAGCGCTTCCGGTGGCGATCACGACGCGGTCGGTGGCCAGCACGCAGGTGCCGACGTCGACCTCGTAGGGGGACAGGAACATGGCACGGCCACGCAGCACGTCGATCCCCTCCGTGGCCAGGGTCGCCTCGTCCTCGGTGGCGGCGACGGCGTCGACGGCGCCGCGGACCCGCCGCAGCGCGGCGGTGAAGTCCTCGCCGCGCGCGGCGGCTTCGATCAGGGCCTTGGAGGGTACGCAGCCGGTGAACGTGCAGTCGCCGCCGGGCGGCCCCTCGGTCACCAGGGTCGGCCGCGCCCCCGCGGCAACGGCCGTCCGGGCAGCCGACAGTCCGGCGCTACCGCCGCCGATCACCAGTAACTCCCTGTTCACCGAGGCCCTCCGAACCTGATGCTGTCCCGTGGCTTGGGGGACAACCGTTGTCCCCCCTTGGTTCGTCCCTCCGGCCACGACCGTGGCCCTGTTGCCCTGATCCCATCCAACACACTCCTCGGCCCGGGCGGGAGACAGTGTCAGCGACACGACACCTGCTTCCGTCCACGCGCTTTCCCCCACGAACGGGAGGTGCGCGGCCGGAACCGCGCGGTCGGTGCTGGTGCCGCTGGGCGGGTGATGACTGTCGGCACGCCGACACTTGTGCGCGCGGGGCCGGTGGCGTGCGATGGACTGCGCGACGGCGCGGGCGGGAAGGCCATCGGGGGGACGCCCTCCCGACCATGCCGTGATCGGAACCCGAAACGAGGGGGCAAAAGTGGCTGACAGGCCGCAGGACCGGGACGAGATCTTCGTTGAGTACACCAAGAGCATCTGCCCGGTGTGCAAGGTGGTCGTCGACGCCCAGGTCAACATCCGCGACGACAAGGTCTACCTGCGCAAGCGCTGCAAGGAGCACGGGTGGTTCGAGGCGCTGGTCTACGGTGACGCCCAGCTGTACACGGACTCGGCGCGGTTCAACAAGCCAGGCACGTTGCCCCTGGCCTTCCAGACCGAGGTGAAGGACGGCTGCCCCTCCGACTGCGGACTGTGTCCCGAGCACAAGCAGCACGCCTGTCTGGGCATCATCGAGGTCAACACCGGCTGCAACCTGGACTGCCCGATCTGCTTCGCCGACTCGGGCCACCAGCCCGACGGCTACTCGATCACCCGGGAGCAGTGCGCCCTGATGCTCGACACCTTCGTCGAGGCCGAGGGCGAACCCGAGGTGGTCATGTTCTCTGGCGGGGAGCCCACCATCCACAAGGACATCCTCGCCTTCGTCGGGATGGCCACCGACCGGCCGATCAAGATCGTCAACCTCAACACCAACGGCATCCGCCTGGCCACCGACAAGCGCTTCGTCGCCGCCCTGGCCGAACTCAACGGGCGAGGCGGCACCGCCGTCAACGTCTACCTCCAGTTCGACGGCTTCGACGAGGCCACCCACAAGGCCATCCGCGGCAGGGACCTGCGCGCGTCCAAGCGCCGCGCCCTGGACAACTGCGCCGAGGCCGGGCTGACCGTCACCCTGGTCGCCGCCGTCGAACGCGGCCTCAACGACCATGAACTCGGCGACATCATCGAGTTCGGCATCGACCACCCCGCCGTCTACGCGGTGTCCTTCCAACCGGTTACCCACTCCGGCCGCCATGTGGAGTTCGACCCCCTCACCCGCCTGACCAACTCCGACGTCATGGAGGGGATCTACCAGCAGCGCCCCGACTGGTTCCGGCCCGGCGACTTCGTCCCCGTGCCCTGCTGCTTCCCCACCTGCCGCTCCATCACCTACCTGCTGGTGGACCGCAAGGATGACCGCACCGACGTCGTGCCCCTGCCCCGCCTGGTCGACGTGGACGACCACCTCGACTACGTCAGTAACCGCGTCCTGCCCGACCCGGCGCTGCGCGAGTCGCTGGAGAAGCTGTGGAGCGCCTCGGCGTTCATGAACGCACCCGGCACCATGGACGGCCTCGCCGCGGCCACCGCCAACGCCGAGTGCGCCTCCTGCGGCATCGACCTGCCCGAAGCGGCCAAGGACCTCGGGGACAAGGTGTTCATGATCGTCGTCCAGGACTTCCTCGACCCCTACACGCTCAACGTCAAACAGCTGATGAAGTGCTGCGTGGAGGAGATCACCCCCGACGGGCGGATCATCCCCTTCTGCGCCTACAACTCCGTGGGTTACCGAGAACAGGTCCGCGCCCAGATGTCGGGTGTCAAGGTCGCCGGCGTCGTTCCCAACAGCCGCCAACTAGCCGACGTCACCGTGGAGTCTCCCTACGGATCCCGGATCGCCCGCACCGAGCACGACACTGACGCGGACGATCAGCCCCTGGTCGCCCCGGACCACACCAACGTCGGACGCCGCGCGGTGGAGGGATCATGACCGACCGACCGCTACCCGCCTCCGACTCCGACGCGGTCAAGTCCTGCTGCGCCGACGCCTACGGCACCGACTCCGTCGCCCTCCTGCTCGGGGAGTCCTACCACCCCGGGGGCCTCACCCTCACCCGCCGTCTCGCCGACTCCCTCGCCCTCGCCCCTGACTCCCGGGTGCTCGACGTCGCCTCCGGGCCCGGTGCCACCGCTCGACTGCTGGCCACCGAGTACGGCGCCCGGGTGGACGGCGTCGACCTCGGCCGTACCACCCTGGAAACGGCCCGCGCGGCGACCGAGCGGTCCGGCCTCACCGACCGGGTCCGCTTCCACGAGGGCGACGCCGAACGCCTGCCCTTCGCCGCTGGCGCCTTCGACGCCCTGGTGTGTGAGTGCGCCCTGTGCACCTTTCCCGGCAAGGCCGCTGCCGCGGCGGAGTTCGCGCGGGTGTTGCGGCCGGGCGGCCGGGTCGGGATCACGGACGTCACCGTCGCCGAGGGCGGTCTCCCCGACGAGCTGGCGGGGATCGCCGGATGGGTGGCCTGTATCGCCGACGCGCGCTCCGAGGAGGGCTACCGCGTGCTCCTGGAAGGGGCCGGTCTGCGGGTGGTGGGAGTGGAGCGGTACGACGCGGCGATGGCGCGCATGGTCGAGCAGATCGACGCCCGCCTGCGCCTGCTGCGGATGACCGCGCCCGAACGGTTGGCCGCGGCGGGCGTGGACGCGCGGGCCCTGAACCCCTACCTGGAGGCCGCGCGCGCCGCGGTCGCCGACGGCACGGTGGGCTACGCCCTGTTCCTCGCGGACAAACCGGGGTGGGAAGGGACCTGACAGATCCCGAACGTCCCTGACCGGGGAGAGGCCCGCCGCGGCTGGGGAGTGCGTCCGGCCGTCTCAGGCGAGCGTCCCCAGCCACCTCCTCGTCCTCACGGGCCCACACGCCGGTCTTCGACCAGATCTTTGACAAGGAGTGTCATCACGGGGACAGTGCCGAACGAGTCGGTCCCTCCTCGTTGTTGTGTTGGGAGAGGCCACTGAGATGCCTGACCGACGAGTGACAAGGAGACGACCGATGCCGAGGATCACGGTGCACACCGTTGAGGACGCCCCCGCTGAAGCGCGCGAGGGACTGCGGTCGCTGGCCGCGCAGATGGGCAAGGTGCTGAACATCCACGGGGAGATGGCGCACTCCCCGGTCGTTCTGGCGGCCTACCAGGGAATCCAGCAGGCCATCGCCGACCACGGCACTTTCGACGCACGCACACGCGAGGCCATCGCCCTCGCGGTGGGCGCCGCCAACGAGTGCGCCTACTGCCAGTCCGCGCACACCGCCGCGGGCCGCGCAGCGGGCTGGAGCGAGCAGGAGACCGTACAGATCCGCTCGGGCCGCATCGACTCCGATCCCGGCCTGGACGCGCTGCTCTCCGTGGCCCATGAGATCGCCGCGGAGCGCGGCGAGGTCGCGGAGACGACCTGGAAGGCCGCCCGGGAGGCCGGCTGGAGCGACACCCAGCTGACCGAGCTGTTCACCCACGTCGCGCTCAACCTGTACACGAACTACTTCAACCACTACGCGCAGACCGAGCTGGACGTGCCCAAGGCTCCCGGCCTGGACTGATCCGGGCGGGGGCACACCTCCCGCGCCCCACCGGCCGGGGCGCGGGCCGCGGTGTCCCGCCGGAAGAAGCGCGCCGTAGGGTTCGGCCGGTGCGGTCCTCACGGGTCGGCGTTCCGCTTCGGTCGGTCTCGGCACCGCACCGGACGCGGCGCGGGCCGGCTGCCGAGCGGAGGCCAGGGCGGGCGGACCCCATGGCCGCCATGTGCGGATCCGTGCGGCGGACGCCGCGTCCTGAGGTGCAGTAGCGTCGAGGGGACACGGTCGTCCACACGGCGTCCGCCACCCAGGGACGCTCCCAGCGAGGAACCGCCATCCATGCCTCCTGAAATGCCGTCGGCGATGAACCGAGCCCTGCACCTCCTCGGCGGTGGGCGCGAGGATTCCCGTCTTCAGCAGGCCGCGTGGGTGGCCCGCTGTGTGGGACGCGGTAGCGCCGCCCCGCTGACCGGCGACGATGTCTCGGCCCTGGCCTCCACGCTGCGCAGGCGCAGCGTGCCCCGCGCGGGTGTCGTGTTCGGCTCCAAGGCCGGCGGGTCGGGGGTGTGGATCGTGCGCGCCGGGCAGGTTGAACTGGCGGCCGGATCCGGTGCCGGGCGGGTCGTGGTGCAGATCCTGCGCACCGGCGACGTCGACGGGGACATCCAGCTGCTGCTGGGCATGCCCATGCCCTACACCGGGCGGGCTCTGGAGGACGTGGAACTGCTGGAACTGGGGCCGGAGGAGTTCGAGCGCCTGCTGGCCACTCACCCGGCCATCGCCCGGCGCTGGTTGTCCAGCGTCGCCCAGCGCCTCAACACCAGCCACATGCGCATCCTCGGCCTGCTCGGACGGTCACTGGTCCAGCAGACCGCGCAGCTGCTGCTGGACGAGGCCGACGCGGACGTCATCGCCCTACCGCAGCGCACGCTGGCCGCCATGCTGGGCGTACGGCGGCCCTCGCTGAACAAGGTGCTCAAGGAGTTCGAGAGGGACGGGCTGATCGCGGTGCGCTACGCGGCGATCGACCTGCTCGACCGCCCCGCCCTGGCCCGTCGGGTGCGGGGGCGGTCCTGACGCGCCCCGCGAGGCGCGCGGGCAGCACCGTCTCCGGGAGGTTCTGGACATGGACGAGCAGCACTGGGCCGACTACCTCACACACTTCCACGGAGAGCGTCCAGCGGTCACCGAACGGCTGCTCGGCCTGGCTGAGGACAACCCCTACGCATGGGTGGCCGAGCCGCTGCACGGATCGTTCGGCGCCGTCGTCGACCTGGGATGCGGCTCCGCGCCCACCCGGACCTGGCTGCCCGAGGCGTACTGGGTCGGTCTGGACTCCTCCTCCGGGGAACTGGCGCGTGCGGCGGCCGGCCGTCGCGGTCCGCTCGTCCTCGCGGACGCGCACGCGCTCCCCTTCGCCTCGGACGCGGTCTCCGCTGTCTGCGCCGCGATGTCGCTACAGGTGCTGGTCCCCCTCGACGCCGTGCTCGACGAGGTGGAACGGGTACTGGAGCCGGACGGGGTCATGACCGCGCTCGTCCCCGCCCGCCTCGGCCCCACGGTCCGCGGCCTGGCCGCCTGGATCCGGGTCCTGGCCGCCCTGCGGACCCGCCGCCTCGACTGGCCCAACCCGCAGGCGTGCGACGGCACGGCCCGCCTGCTGCGGGCGCGCGGGTGGACGGTCCTGTCGGAGGACAGGCGCGTCCTCACCCTGCGCATGGAGGAGCCCGAGCACACCTCGCTGCTGGTGCGTGGCCTCTACCTGCCCCGTACCGGTGAGAAACGCCTACGCGCGGCCGAACGGACGCTGGCGGCATGGGCGCGCCCCGGCCGCTTTGTGCCGCTTCCGCTGCTGCGTGTGGTGGCGCGTTCTCCGAAGGCACCGTGACGGACGGTGTGCCCAGGGACCCGGCCGGACCCGCGAACAGGTGCCGCGCTGGCACGGTACGGCCGCCGGGTGCCGGAAGCCTGTGGTGCGGTTTCCGGTGAACGCACGTGGAGTGGGCGGTTGTGCGGGTACATCCGTGTGGTGCCCGCGATGCGAGGGGAACGCGGGAGAGGGTTCCACGGGAGGTGGGTATGGCCCAGGTTCCACAGGTCGTGGTCTTCGACGTGAACGAGACACTCAGCGATCTGGCGCCGTTGAGGAAGAGGTTCGAGGAGGTGGGGGCGCCCGCGCACCTGATGCCCACGTGGTTCGCGGGTGTGCTGCGGGACGGTTTCGGACTGACCGCCGCGGGAGCCTACGCCGACTTCGCGGACGTGGCCGCCGACATCCTCCGGGACATGCTCTCCGGAGGCGATGACCGGTCGGGGGACGTGGAGGCCGCGGTGCACCACGTCCTGGACGGCTTCGGCCAGCTGCGCTGCCATCCCGACGTCGCGGCGGGGATGCGGCGACTGCGTGGGGCGGGGGTCCGCCTGTTCACGCTGACCAACGGTGCCGCGGCGTTGACCGAGGGTCTGTTGGAGCGGGAGGGCCTGCTGGGGCTGGTGGAGCGACGGTTGGACGTGAGCCGGCCCCGGGCATGGAAGCCGTCTCCAGCCGCGTACCGGTACGCGGTCAGTGAGGCCGGTGTGAAAGCAGAGGAGGTGGCCCTGGTCGCCGTGCACCCGTGGGACGTGGACGGTGCCCAACGCGCGGGTCTCATCGGCGCCTGGGTCAACCGCGGAGGCAGGCCGTATCCCGGCTTCATGGCCGCCCCGCAGGTTCAGGCACCGTCCCTCGAAGCCCTGGCGACCGCGCTGCTCCAGCGGTAGGCCATCCGCCGGCAGCAGTGTGCCTGGCGGCTGTGGGGGACAGCCACGTGTCTCTCCGAACTTGTGCCGATCTTCGTGTTCCGCGACAGGGGCCGGACACAGGGGCGTGTCCCCTTGTTGGATATCGTCTGGCGATATCGGTTTTCGTCCATCTGGGTGGGTGCCGCCCCACCGCTGAGGAGCCTGGACATGAGCACACCAACGGTGCCGTTGGCGGCCCGACGTCGGTGGGACGTGCGCGGATGAGCGCGGGAGACGGCGCGCGGGTGCTCGCCCCGGCTCGGGGAGCGGCCGCGGAGGTGTTCCGGGTCTTCCTGGGGCTGGGGCTGACCTCGTTCGGCGGGCCGGTGGCGCATCTGGGCTACTTCCGTGAGGCGTTCGTGGTGCGTCGCGGCTGGCTCACCGAGAGCGCCTACGCGGACCTGGTGGCGCTGTGCCAGTTCCTGCCCGGCCCGGCCTCCAGCCAGGTCGGCATGGCGATCGGTCTGCGCCGAGCCGGGTACGCGGGCATGGCCGCGGCCTGGGCGGCCTTCACCCTGCCCTCGGCGCTGCTGCTGGTCGCCTTCGCCCTGGGCGTGCAAGCCATCGGCGCTGAACCCGGAGCCGGATGGCTGCTGGGGTTGAAGGCGGCGGCGGTGGCCGTGGTCGCCCACGCAGTGGTGGGCATGGCCCGGAACCTGGCCTCGGGCGGACGCCAGGCCGCGATCGCGGTGGCCGCTCTGGTACTGGTCCTGTTGCTGCCCTCGGCCGTCAGCCAGGTCGCGGCCATCCTGGTGGGCGGCGTGCTGGGCATGTGCTGGCTGAACAACCCGGTTCCCGACCCGAGCGAGCAGGCCGAGCCCGGGGTCGCGGTGCGGCGCGGGACCGCGCTGTTGTGCCTGGCCCTGTTCGCCGCTCTCCTGGCGGGGTTGCCCCTCCTGGCCTCGCTGACCGGTAACACGGCTGTGGGGCTGGCGGACGGCTTCTACCGCGCGGGTTCCCTGGTCTTCGGCGGTGGACACGTGGTCCTGCCGCTGCTGGAGGCCGAGATGGTGGGCAGCGGCGGGGTGGGCCAGGAGTTCTTCCTCGCGGGCTACGGCGCGGCCCAGGCCGTGCCGGGGCCGCTGTTCACCATGTCTCCCGGAGGATGCCCCGGCCTTGAA
>NZ_CBDRFA010000075.1:0-39538 GCF_965343085.1 Nocardiopsis synnemataformans
CCTGGCACCGCTGGGCTACGACGCCGCCGTCCTTCACGCCTACGCGCTGGCCCAACCCGAGACGGCGGCCGAGGTCCGCGAGGTCTTCGCTGACGTGCTGGACACCGACGCGGGACGACTGGCGCACCTGATCATCTGCGCCGAGATCGTCCAAGCGGCCGAGCGGGACGCGCTGCACGCGCGTCTGGCTCCCTACGCGCGCAGGTTCGCGGCGGAGCTGCTGACCGCGCGATAACAATGCTCCGCTGGTGCTCTGGGGGGACCGGCTCACGGTGCTACTGGGTCTTCCTGCGCAGAGGGGCACCCGTCCGCCCACCCACCGAACACGGAAAGCTCCTCGTGCCCGACTACCGCTATCTCCTTGACGGCCGCCCCGACGTCCTCACCCCCAGCGAAGTCGCAGAACTGTTCAACATCCGCACCCGCAGCCTCCACCGAGGCGACTGGGACCGCGTCCTCCAGCCCTTCCGCACCCCGGGCGGAGCACGCCGTTACCCCAAGGAACACATCGCGGCACTCCTGAACCAGCCGGATGAATCCGTCCCCACCCCGTAGGGCCGCCACGAGCCGGTCCGCGTATCCGAAACGGCCTGCCGCCCTGGCCACAACCCCGTGGGAGACACGGACTCAGCGGCACGGCGAAAGCTCCCCGGTTCCGCGGGCACCGTCCGAGTGGAACTGGTGGAACCCCGCACTGACCTGGTGCGAGGTATCCGAGCAAGGAAGGAACTCCCTATGCCCACGAACCTCTCGACACTGCTGGAGTCACCCGACGGCGAGTCCCGCGCGCAGATCGCCCGCCTCATCGACACCCTCCGCACTACCACCTGACCCGACCAGAGAATTCCCTTTACCCGTTTCTTTACCGGGACACCCCTACCGGACCGATGCCGGACAACGTCGTGACGCAGCGTGTTGGTGGACTTACCATCAACGCGACCACCCTCTCGAACAAGGGAAACCACTATGGGCAAGCGTGAAGACGACTCGAACAGTGACGGCCACAAGCCCGACCGCCCCATCCCGCCGCCTACCCCCAACGACGGGGGCAGCGGCGGAGGAAAGCACGAGCGCGACGACAAATGACCAACCCCGAAGACCTCCGGTCCCGCCTCGCTGAGGAGATCAACCCCTCCTCAGCCTGGCGGGACGGCTTCATGCGGGTTCCCCGCCACCGCTTCATCCCCGACCGGATCTGGATCGAGGACGGGGACGACCTGACGACCCTCGACAGGGCCGACGATCCCGACGCGTGGTTGCGTGCCTGCTACGCCGACCGGCCGGTCATCACCCAGATCGACGATGGAGACCCGACCGGGCGCGGGCACCGGTCCTCGTCGGCGTCCATGCCGAGCATCGTGGCGCTGATGCTGGACGCCACCGACCTCGCCGCCGGGCAGCGGGTGTTGGAGATCGGTACCGGGACCGGGTGGAACGCCGCGCTGCTCGCCGACAGGGTCGGCGCCGGGAACGTGACGTCGGTGGAGATCGACCCGGCCGTGGCCGCACGTGCCCAGGAGAACCTGGAGGGTTTCGGTGTTCATGTGGTCGTTGGGGACGGTGAGAAGGGGTATCCGCCCGACGCCCCCTACGACCGGGTCCTGGCCACCGCAGCGGTCCAGCGGGTTCCCTACCCGTGGGTGGAGCAGGCGGTGCCCGGCGGGCGGATCGTGACCCCGTGGGGGACGAGCTTCCACAACGGCACGCTGCTGCGGCTGCGGGTCGGCGCGGACGGGACGGCGTCCGGGAGGTTCGGCGGGAACGCGGGCTTCATGTGGGTGCGCGGTCAGCGCACACCGCACGGCACGCTCGACGAGCGCGTCCGCCCCGACCACGAGTACACCGAGACCACCACGGACCTGCACCCGTACGAGCCGGTCGGTGACTTCGACGCGAGCTTCGCGATCGGTCTGCGGGTTCCCGGTATGAAGGACCTGCTGGTCTTCGACGACGACGTTCCGGGCAACCCGGACTACACGGTGTACCTGATGGACCCCGGTTCGGGTTCGTGGGCCTCGTGGCGGGTCCAATCCGGCTCTCATGAGTTCAGGGTTCGCCAGCACGGCCCGCGCCGCCTCTTCGACGAACTGGCCGAGGCCTACGCCTGGTGGCAGGAGGTGGGCCGTCCGGAACACTCCCGGTTCGGCGTGACCGTGACCCGCGAGGGCCAGCGCGTGTGGTTGGACGACCCCGGCAGTGTCCTTTCCGTGGGGCAGAGCGCCGCCGGACAAGCGGAGAACGGTCAGACATGACCCGAGTCGTTCACGCGCCCTCGTCCGGGCTCACCGACCGTCGGACCAGTACGTGTGGTTCGGCTCCGCCGAGAGCGACCAGCGCTGGCCTCTGTCGCTTCTGTAGGCAACAGCCAACGGCCTCCCTGTTCTGGGAGGGGGCGGCGGTCACGGCCGCCGCGCGGAGTCGGAAACCGGCTGGAGGCATGGGAAAGGGGCGGTATCCCCGTGAGGGAGTACCGCCCCGGTGGATGCTCCGGCTGGGTACGATGCGCCCATGCCCGGCCCCCGTGACACCAGTCGTCTCGTGCTGCCCTTCCCGTATGTGCCCACCCTCGGCCCCGTACACCCCGATGCCCTCACCGCCCACCTGTGGGACGAGGTCATGGAAGTCAACGGCACTGGCAGTTTCCTGGCGCACGACAAGGACGCCCGCTGGGGTGGGACCAAGAACGAAACGGTCCTTGCCGATGCCATCCGCGACGAGGGCGAGACCGTCACCGTTCCCACGCTGGCCAGACGCGGCCGGGGCGTGGTGAAGGTGCACTACTACGGGCGTATGCCCGACGTGGCCCAGGCACTAGAGGAGGCCGGGAAGTTGGCCGCGGAACACGGCGCGGGAACCGCGCGCGTGCTGTGGTTCTCCACCGAAGCCGACACCCGCTGGCACAGCTGCCGCGTCCAGCTCAAGACCTTCACCGGAAACGAGCCCCGCGCTCACGGCAGGGTGGGCAGTCTGGAAGCTGAGGCACTGCCCGTCCAGGACACCTTCGTCACCTTCGCCAACGCGCTCAAGGAAGACGGGTTCGTCTTCCTCGCCGAGCGGATGCGCACCACCGGACTGGACGGACCGCTGTTCGTCGCGGTGACTGAGGGACGTGTCGTCGGCGCCATCGGGCCCATGGCCATCCGCCGGGACTCCCTCGGCGCACTCCGGCTTCTACCGCAGTACTTCGGTGTCCTGCCCGAAGCGCGTGGACACGGTCACGGGCGTGTGCTGTGGCGGGCGGCGATGCGCTGGGGACAGGAGAACGGAGCCGCCTACCAGTTGCTCCAGACCGAGACCGGCGGCGCGTCCGACCACCTGTGCCGATCCGAGGGACTGACCAGTCTCGGCTTCGTCTTCACCGCCAGTCCGTAGAAACTGCTGGCCGCAGTGGCTCCACTGTTCGGGGAGGGGTCGGTGTGTTCGCGGCCGCCGCGCGGAGCTGTTGAGAGGGCACGGGAGAGGGGCGGCACTCCGTGGAGGAGTACCGCCCCGGCGGGCCTGGTCACCCGCTTTCCCGTATCCCGTGGATCAGGCTTGGAACTCGGTGATCGTCTGGGCGATGCCGTTCTCGACCTCGACCCCGGCCAGGACCACGGTCCCGTCCTTCAACTCAGCCTCGAACTCCTCCATGCCGCACTCCACGGTCCCGGTCATGTCGTCGTTGGGGACCTCGGGCGCGCAGGTGTACAGGCCGCCGAGGATCTTGGTGTCCTCGGTGACGTAGAACGCCTGATCGCCGACGATGTACTCGTACGGAGCCAGGTGCACGACCTCGCCGGAGAGGGTTCCGGTGAACCCTTCGGCGCTGGCCTCCACACCCTGGGTCTCGGCTCCTCGCTGCTCGGCGGCCGCCGCCGGGCTGAAGCCGGTCGCACCGAGGGTGAGCAGACCGGCGGAGAGAACGGCCAGCGCGCTGGTGCGGATATCGCGATTCATCGCGTTCCTTTCCTGTGGAGAGCGGTGTGTGAATGGACTCGCCAGGGATTGGGGGATGAGTGCGTTATGCGTGGTCGTGCCCCCGGGCTGGCTACTCAAACGCGGATCGTGGATATCGGGGAAAATCCTGAGGGTGTCGGAGTCGTATCGGCCCGAGGAGGCCAGAGGGTTCACCGTCGAATTTCAAGGATTGATCATGGCGGAGCGGTTTGTGCTGTCCGGGTGAGGGAAGGGTGTCCCTTCGCCTTGGTCAGCGCTGCTGTCCGTGCAGGCTGGCGCGCCCCCGGGCGCTCCGTGTCCGGGAGAGGCCTTGCCGCCTGTGTCAATGATCAATGGCGGAGGTTAAATATCCCGTGAGGCGGTGCCGGTTTCTGCGATTTATCCGCGGACAGGCGTGCGGCTCTTGTCGGCGGGCGCAGGAGTGGTTAAACGCGGTCTGTTTTCCCTTGGACGCGCGTTCGGACTCCTGGGTTCTGCCGTCCGGGAAAAACAAGCGGATTCTCCGAGGTGGGCCCCGGTGAATCCGCGCCGCCCGCCGCCGTGCCCGTTCGCCGCCCCGCCGCCCCCGCCACCCCGTCGCCCCCGCCACAGGCCCGTGCGCTCCCGACGCGCTCGTATCCTCGGACCCGGACCCGTCACCCGAGGTGGAGAGCGACGACGCGATGCTGGAGATGCTGCCCGGACTCGTCCGGATCTACGAGGAGTGGGCGGAGCGGTACCCCGACGTGCAGCCGCTGACCATCCAGTTCGCGCCGGACGGCGAGCGCGCCGACGGCCTCGACGGGGTGCTCGCCTACCCCCTGGACGGCCACTGGCTGCTGGTGTCCTTCGGCCTGACCGAGCTGGGGGAGAAGACCAGCGGGGAAGCCCGGGTCTCCGGGTCGGGCTTCGAGTTCACCTGCCGCCTCCCGCGCGAGGACGGCGACGAGGCCGTGCCCGCCTGGATCCTGCGCGTCATGCACGCCCTGGCCGACCGCTTCATCGCGGGCAGCGACCTGGACGTGGGCCACTGGATCGTCACCCCGTCCCCGCTCGGCGGCGAGCCCGCCAACGGCGACATGACCTCCCTGGTCATCGTCCCCGACACCGAGATCCGCGCCATGGACACCCCGAACGGGATCGTCCTCTTCTTCCAGCTCGTCGGCCTGCTGGCCGAGGAGGGCGAGGCCATGCAGCAGGCGGGGACCGCCGCCCCGCTCGTCGCCCTCCTGCGCGACCGCGACCCGAGGATGATCACCGACCCCTCGCGGGAGCCCATCCGCCTCTGACCCCGCGTGCGCGGCTCAGGAGCCCTCAGCAGAGAAGTGGGTCCTGATCACGTGGACGACCTTGTGCACATCGGTCCACGGATAGTCCTCGTAACAGTCCGCACGGGTGCGCGCGGCGTGTTTGCAGGCAGAGGCCAGCCCGTCCACGAAGTCGGAGAAGTCGATTCCTGACTTGCCGCGCCTGCGCTCGCCCTTGGCCCAGCCGGGCACGGTGGCTTTGAGGAGCTTCTCGCAGTCGGCCGGTCCGTGACAGCCGTTCAGCATGCCGCGGTCCAGGTGATGCAGCAGGAGCCAGATCTCGAACGAAGGATGGGAGACGGCGGTGTGGACTGCGGCCTCGGCGAGGGAGGAGGGGGTTTCCTGAACCTGTCGGCGCAGGGGTGTCACGGTTTCACCCTCGGTGTCGAAGACCGCCCAGATCTCGGAGTGTCCCTCGGCCCTTCGGCTGAGAGCTTCCTGAACGATGAGCCTGGCCGCAGTCCGACGGGCTGGTTTGACGTCCACCGGGTCAGGTTGGCATCTCTGCCCGGGCTGGTTCGGCCGGAGTGATTTGAGGTGTTCTTTGAGTCCCTCGAAGTACGCCACCTCGGTCTCGCCCTCGCAGAGGACGAGAACCTTCTGGTTCTCCTCCCTGGGGCCCGGACGTTTTCCAGGACTACGGCGTTTCTTCATCGGAAGAGCCCCTCCCCGGAACCCCGCTTCTTCCTTTCTGAGAGGCGCGGACGTAGGGCCTGGACGAGAAGATCCTCGTCGACGAACGGAACGGCGCCGTAGCGTCCCACCAGATAGCGCCGATCCCGATTTTCCTCTCCAGAGCTTTCAAAGCTGGACATCGGGTAGAGGGAGGTGGAGCCGTCAGTGCTCTTTTCGGTCAGCCAGATCTCGTCCTCGGAGAGGACTTCTCTTCCGTTGACTCTTCCCATGAGGCTCGTGTCGTGGCTGGTGAAAACGAGCTGGGATGCGAGCGGGTTGCTCTCGCGATCCTTGAACAGCGAAACCAGGCTTCCGGAGAGTACGCTGTGCAGGCTCGTGTCGATCTCGTCTACGACCAGGGTTCCCCCTCTTTCGAGGACCCGCATGATGAGTATCCCCAAGGAGAGTATGGATCGTGTTCCCGACGACTCGTCGAGGAAGTCCAAGGGGTATTCACCGGAGGAGCCTTGGTGGCGGAATGAAACTCGTCCGTGTTCCCGGGCCAAGATCATCGAGCGAGCACGGTTCTTCCCCACCTGCTCCTCGATTTCGGCCCTCTCCTCATCCGATATGGGGCCGTCATCGCTGTAGTTGCTGATCCCGGTGTCGGCGGCACGGGCCAGCCGAACCAGGCGTTCGAGGAGTTCCGGGCTGTTGGAGGGCAGTCTCTGCATACCGGCACGTCCCATCTCCCCCTGCCAGATCTGTAGCGAGGAACGAAACCATCGCCGCACATTTCCCAGGGCGGCGACCGTTTCGGAATGGAAAGTGGTGGGATGGGCGTTCGCGAGTACCGAGATCAGCAGCGAGTTCGGCTCGACGCTGAGGACGTCGGTGAGTTCTGGGGAGTTCGGATCTGCTGAACCATAGGTGAAGGAGAGCCCTTCGCGTTCGAAGGCTACTCGCTCGGTGCCGTCATCGGTATAGAGGTAGAGCCATTCCTCCAGGATCTCGGCGTCATTCACGGTGAAACCATAGGTGTACCGATATCCGTCCAGGAGGAGCTCCACCGAATACCCGGAATTCTTCGCCTGGGAATCCGCATCCAGTTGGAACGGTTCTCTGGGGATTCGGTCCTCGTCGTCTTCCAGGGAGAAGAGGCTCCGCTGTTTCTGCATGCGTGACATCGGTCCCTGGATGACCATATCCGCCATGAAACGTAGTGCTTTGACGACGGATGTCTTTCCTGATGCGTTTGCCCCAAAAATTCCAGTGACCCTGAGAGGAGATATCTCAGACGGAGGGGGGAAGCCTTCCTGGCCTTGTTCGGCTGAGGTGAGCAGGAGTTCCTGCTCGTCCCGTAGGGAACGATGGTTCTCCACTCGAAAACTCAGCAGCATGCTCTCGTCTCCCCGGTTCGTGCGGCAGCCCCTGGGCTCGGCACCAATATGCCTCACCAACCATAGGGGGAACCGCTGCCACGTGCTGTGGGGAAGGACGGGGCCAATCTGGTACTTCGACGGGCCGCCACCCGCAGGGGGTGGCGGCCCGCGCGTGTCACCCGGTCAGTGCCCGGAGCCCCGTCCCGCTCGACCGCGGCGCCTGTCCCGCCCGCCGGAACCTCCGCCCTCCGCTCGGGATGCCGGAAACCGGTTGAGGGCACCGAAAGGGCGGCACTCCGTGGAGGAGTACCGCCCCGGCGGGCCTGGTCGCCCGCCCTCCCCGGGTTCCGGAGATCAGTTCTGGTATTCGAGGATCGTCGTGGCGACCCCGTCCACGATGGCGACCTCGGCGTAGACGTAGGTTCCCTCCGCGAGGGCGGTCTCGAGCTCGTCGAAGGGGCACGACAGGTTTCCGTGGCCGTCCTCGTGGAGGCCCTCCGGGCCGGGGCAGACGTAGATCCCGCCGACGTGCTCCGTGGTCTCTTCGACGTGGAACGCCTGGTTCTCGACGAGGTACTCGTACGGGGCCAGGTAGGTGACCTCACCCGTCAGGGTCGTGGTCACCCCTTCGGTCGAGGAGTCCCCGCCCGCGGAACCGTTCTCGGGGTCCCCGTGGCCGTCCGTCTGGTACTCCTTGACCGACTCGGCGAACCCGTCCACGATCGCGACCTCGGCGAGAACGACGGTTCCCCCCTGAAGGGCGGCGTCGAGCTCCTCGTAGGAGCACTCCACGATTCCGTAACCGGTCTCGTCGACGCCGTCCTCGGCGGGGCAGACGTTGATCCCGCCGAGGACCTGCGTGGTCTCGTCGACGTAGAACGCCTGGTTCTCGACGAGGTACTCGTACGGGGCCAGGTAGGTGACCTCGCCCCCCATGGTCGCGGTCACCCCTTCCGCGCCGTCGTTCACGCTCTGGCTCTCGGAGCTTTGGGCCTCCGCGTCGAACGCCTCAGCGTCGACCGCGTCCGGGCTGAAGCAGCCGGTCGCGCCGAGGGTGACCAGACCGGCGGTGAGAAGGGCCAGGAGGGAGGAGCGGGTGCTGCGGCTCATCATGTTCGTTTTCTTTCAGGGAGCAGGTGCGAGGAACGTTCACGCCGGGGTTCGAGAGCTCTGGTCTGCCGCTTCAGCGGGTCTGCCGGGGCTTCCCGAAACGCTTGGCGAAGGTGAGGGAGGGAGTTGCAGGGGCATGAGAACCGCGTCCGCCCTGACAACTCCTTGAATGTATCACCGAATTCCGGATTCCCGTGTTTTGGAGAGCCCTTGTTTCGCCTCGGGTGCGGGGCGGGCCGCAGAACGGGACGGGCCGCAGAACGGGGGAGGAACGCAGTGCGGGACGGGCTGCGGAGTGGGGCCTGGCGGCGAGGAATCAGGGAGTTCGAACGCGGCTTCCCCCACAAGACCAGGTCAGGGCCTATATGGGTTTCGTGGGCGGGCCTCTTGTTGAGTGTCTGATCGGTCACGGTGCGTTTCACCGAGAAAAGTTCTGATAAGAATGGGTCAATATTTCGAGATGTAGGGAAGGGATTTGATTGGCCGGTGCCGGTTCCCCTGATTTGTTACTGTGGAGCAGATCACTCTTGCTTTTTTGTTGGTGGTTTCCGGCTTCCCCCTTTTGCGGAGGGGCGCTTTAGATGGCTGTACGGGCCGTGGGGTTCTTGTCTTCTGTGGATTTTCGGGGTCTCCGGGAGACCCGGTGCGGGTCGGGCGCCGGGGACCGCCGCCCCGCTCGTCGCCCTCCTGCGCGACCGCGATCCGAGGATGGTCACCGACCCCTCGCGGGAGCCCGTCCGCCTCTGATCCCTTCGACCTGACGACCCGTACCTACGCGAAAGGGCCGCCACCCGAGGGGGTGGCGGCCCGCACGTTCTCACCCGGTCAGCGCCCGGAGTCCCGTCCCCGCCCGATCGCGGTGCCGATCTCGCCCACCCGGTCGGCCAGCAGGCCCATCGCGCCGATGGCCCTGGTCATCGGGTCGTCCTCGGCGCCGCCCAGCGCGCGACCGCGCCGGAAGGCCTCCTTGACCTCCGTCCACCGGGCCTCCTGCTCGGGGGTCATGACCCCGCGCAGCTCCGCGAGCTTGAGCAGGTTGGCCTCCGCGCCCGAGGTCAGGGTCTGCGCCTCACCCAGGTAGTGGTCGTCGATCACGGACTCCACCTCGGCGTCGTTCATGACCGGCACGATCCGCTCCGCCAGCCGGTTCATGTTCCGGTACGAGCCCTGGAGCCGGAACGGCGGCTCGGTGCGCGCCTCCTCCGACTGCGCCGCGGAGGCGATGTAGGCCTGGTTGTTGGTCATCACCACCTCCTGCACCCGCAGCAGCTTGCGCAGCACCGACACGATCCGGTCCACCTCGACCGCCGAGTAGGGGTGGTCGAGCTGGTCCGCGCCCACCGAGTCGTCGCCCCGCGCCATCCGCACGAACCGGTACACGTCCTCCCTGTCCCGCGTGGACAGCGGGGCCAGGGTCGGGTTCGAGGTGAGCGCGTTCTCGACGTAGCTCAGCGCGAAGAGCTCCTCCCTGCCCGACAGCACGTCGCCCAGGTTGTACACGTCGGCGCGGTTGGCCAGCATGTCCGGGATCCGGAACCGCTTGCCCTGCTCCGTGTACGGGTTGCCCGCCATGCACACCGCGAAGCGCTTGCCCCGCAGGTCGTAGGTCCGGGTCCGCCCGTTCCACACCCCCTCCATGCGGCGCTGGCCGTCGCACAGCGAGATGAACTTCTGGAGCAGCTCGGGGTTGGTGTGCTGGATGTCGTCCAGGTACAGCATCGTGTTGGCGCCCATCTCCAGCGCGAAGGAGATCTTCTCGACCTCCTGGCGGGAGGTGGCGTCCGGCGCCTCGTCCGGGTCCAGCGAGGTCACCGCGTGCCCCAGCGCGGGCCCGTTGACCTTGACGAACACCAGCCCCAGACGGCTGGCCACGTACTCCATGAGCGTGGTCTTGCCGTATCCGGGTGGGGAGATGAGCAGCAGCAGGCCGCTCTGGTCGGTGCGCTTGTCGTCCCCGGCCGCGCCCAGCTGCTTGGCCAGGTTGTCGCCGATCAACGGCAGGTACGCCTCGTCCAGCAGCCTGTTGCGGACGAACCCGCTCATCACCTTGGGCCGGTACTCCTCCAGCCGCAGCCGCTCGCGCTCGGCCGCCACCAGCTCGTTGCGGCGCCGCTGGAAGTCCCGGTAGGCGGGCACCTCCTCCAGCCGGAACCGGCGGGTGCGCGGCAGGAACTCGTCCAGCCGCAGCTCCAGGGAGCGCTCGCGCACGCGCGGGTGCGACCCCAGCAGCCCGTCCACGTTCTCCGCGACGGCCGCCGACGACTCGTACCGCTCCACGGCGCCGCCGGTCAGCTCGATGGCGGCGGCCTCGGGCAGGTCGCCCGGGTCCACCTCCTCCAGCGTGGCCGCGAACGCCTCCAGCCAGGCCGCCACCAGCTGGTGCCGCGCGGACAGGTCGCCGTCGAGCGCGCGCAGGTCCTCCTCGAAGGCCCTGCGCGTGGTCTCCTGGGCGCTGCCCATGGCCCGGTGGAACCGGTCCAGCAGCAGACGGGCGCCCGCGCCGGTCACGAACCCCCGCTCCCCGGGCCCCTCCGCCGCGACCTCCTCGAACAGGTACTCGCCCACCAGGTCCAGGTCGGCGTCCTGGTGGAGCCCGGTGTCGGTGAGGAACCCGTCCACGGCCGCCGCCAGTTCCGCGCGCAGCGCGTCGACCGCGGCCGACCCGCGCATCCCGAACACCTCGCGGGCCCGCGCCAGCGAACCGGCCCGGATCCGCCACGCCGACCGCCGCTCCTCGTCGGCGCCGAAGGCCCAGAACACCTGCGCCGCGGCCCGGGTTCCGCCCGGGTACCGCAGCAGTCCGGCCCCCGCGCGCAGCCGCAGCAGCACCGACAGGATCCGCGCGGCGTCGTGGTCGTGCACGCCCCGCTCGTATCCCTCGTCGTAGCGGGCCTCGGCGAAGCCGCGCACGAGATCCAGCAGCGACGACCCGTCCTGCGCACCCGCCTCCGCCTCGCCCAGCCGCTCCGGCGACAGGCCCTCCGCGCCCTCCTCGGCCGCGGCCAGCACCGACGCGGCCAGGTACTCGGCCCGGTACACCTGCGGGCTCTCCGACACCAGCACCCGGTCCCACAGGTGCCGCGTCCGTCCGAACGCCTCGTCGGTGACCGGCGCACGGAAGTCGGTGCCGGTGATCGCCACCGACATCTCCCCGCCGTGCGGGGTGAGGGTGAGGTCGATCGGCTGGGTGTTCACGGCGAAGCGGTGCCGGCCCAACCGGATCGTCTCGCCGCCCGCGCCGCCCTCGAACAGGTCGGCGCGGTCCCGCAGGGCACGGCCCGCCTCCTGACGGGCGGCCAGGACCTGCCCGTCCAGCTCCTCCGCGCGCACGGTCTCGCCGAGCGCGCGCAACTCCTCGGAGGTGCGGCGCAGCCGCGCCACCATCGCGTCCGACGCGAAGTAGGTGTTGACGTCCTCCAGAGTCTCCAGCGCCGCGATCTGGCGGTGCACGCCCTCCAGCACGCGGGCGGCCGACGACGCCAGGCGGTCGGCCCGCCGCGCCCGCTCGTCCACCAGCCCCTGTTTGCGGGTGGAGAACGCCTCGTACACGTCCTCGCGCTTGTCCGCCAGCTCCCCGAGGAAGTCGTCGAACTCGGCGAACCGCGTCTCCAGGTTCTCCAGCTGGAGCATGATCCGCCCCAGCTGCTCGTCGCACCGGTCCGGGGTGTCGGCGGCGGCCAGCGCCCCCGTGATCGCCTGCCCGAGCAGGGCGAACTCGGCAGCGAACTCCGCCCGCCCCTCCAGGGCGAGCAGCTCACCCCGCCGCGCCTTCAGCGTGGCGCGCGCCCGGTTGATCCCGGCCAGCACCTCGCTGACCCGTTCCAGGATGCGCGTGCGCACCTGGGCGTCGCCGATGTCCAGCGAGCCGACGACCTCGGTGACCACCTGGAGGCCCTCGGTCTGCTCGGCGATGCGCTCCCCGACCGCCGTCGCCGCGCTGACGGCCCCGATCTCCTCGGCGTCGGCGACCAGCCGCGCCACCTCGTCGTGGTACCCGGCGAAGGCGTCGTCGCGCTCCAGGAAGGCCACCGTGCGGCGGCCGATGGCGTCGACCTCCTCGGCGAGCCTGCCGTCCAGCGCCTCCAGACGGGCGGTGTCCACGTAACGCGTCTCGCGCAGCGTGGCCGTCTGGCCCTGGGCGCGGCGCAGCCCGGTCAGCCGCGCCACCCAGCCCTCCGCCGTCCGCGGGGCCTCCCCGCGGGCGGTGCGGATGAGCGAGGCCGTCCTCTCCTCGGCCTCGGCCAGGGTGTCGGCGGCCTGCCGGGTCAGGGTCTGGACGGTCTCGAACTCCTCCAGCACCCGCGCGGCGGTGTCGCACACCTGTGACAGGGGCGCCGCCAGGTCGCCCAGCTCCTCCTCTCCCAGCCAGTGGAACCGGTCCGACACCCGGCGGCAGGCGGCCATGAGCGCCTCGAACACCTCGGTGGAGGGCCGCATGTCCTCGGCCATGCGCGCCACCGACAGGCACTCGGACACGCCCCGCACCAGTTCGGCGTTGCCGATCCGCTCCAGCGGGCCGGTCCCCACCGGCTGCGCCGCCGCGTACACGTCCGACGCGTACGGCGTCTGCCACACCTGCATCGGGTGCACCCGGGTCGGCTCGCCCGAGTTGTCGCTGAACACCGTCATGGTGCCGTCGTCGAACAGCGAGTACCCGTGGCAGACGATCGGGGTGGCGACCTCCTTGCGGATGGTGTTGTAGGGCAGCAGCAGGCTGCGGCCGTCCGCGCGGGAGTGGAAGACGTAGAGCACGTCCTCGCCGTTGGGCGAGCGCACCAGGCGCTCGAACTCCAGGTCGGTGACGTCGGTGTCGAAGGTCCGCGCCACCCCGGTGGCCAGGTAGTAGCCGCCGGGGAAGATCAGTCCCTGGTCGTCGGGCAGGCGCTGGCAGGACTGGCCGATGCCGTCGAGGCGCTCGACCTCCTTGGTGCGCGTGTTGAAGACCAGGTGGCGCCACTCGGTCTCGTTGTAGGGCAGCACGCGCAGCAGGATGAGCGAGCCCACCCGCGCGTGGTGCACGGACGCGTCGGCCAGGCTCTGCAACGGCTCGTCCACGGGCTCGCTGTAGACGCCCTCGCCGACCTCGGTGTTGTTCTCGACCTTGATGGTGAGGTCGCCGCCGACCGTCTCCACGAACAGCTCGTCGAGGATCGAGATGTGCGGGTGGCGGCCCGCCACGTGGTCCTCGCGGGTGGCCTCCACCCACGTGAAGTCGTGCGAGGGAGGGAACACGTGGTCGCGCTCGCCGCGCGCGTCGAGGTAGGCGATCTCGCCCGTCGGCGACACCGACCACCGCAGCACGCGCACGTCCTCGGTGCGCGGGCCGGTCTGGAACACGGCCAGCAGCCGCTCCTCGACCCGGCGCAGCTGGAGCAGGCGCGCGTCGCGGTAGTACCGGTAGAGCTGGCCGAAGTCCTGCTGGAACCGCTCGTCGTCGAGCAGCCCGGGGACGGCGTCCCCGGCGGCGTCGGCGAAGGCGGAGCCGTCACCGGCGCGCTCGTGGCGGTGCAGCGAGAACACGTCGGGGACGTGGGTCTCCCGCTGCATGCCGATGAACACGTTGTAGCCGAACAGGATCACGGCGCCGTCGGCGCCGTCCGCGGCCGGACGCCCCACGCTCACGATGTCCCGGGGCACGCAGTTGTGCTCGGTGCGGACGCGCTCGGTGCCGAGCAGGGACAGCTCGGTGCCGCCGAACACCTCCAGGCGGCGCGCGTTGAGCTGCTCGGTCCGCCGGGCCAGCTCGCCGGTCTGCTCGCGCAGCCGGGCGCGGAGCACCTCGTAGGTGCCCGCGTCCAGCGAACGCGCGTCCCCGGCGTCCGGCCCCTCGGTCTCCTGGGGCAGGGCCTCTGTCACGAAGGTTTCCCTACTGCTTGGCGAGGGCGGAGGCGGGCAGCTGGTCCACGCCCAGCGATCGGGCGGTGCCGAGCAGGCCGTCGAGCCTGTCGGCCTGCGGGCCGCCCGAGCCGATCAGCTTGAGCAGCAGCGCGGAGACGGTGAGGTTCTTGACGTCCTCGGTGTCCACGGAGCTCAGCACCCGGCGCATGTCCGCGGCGAAGTCACCCTCGCCGTTGAGCCAGTTGCCGCCCAGCGCCTGCATGGTCTTCGAGTTGCCGACGAAGCCGTCCACGGCCTTGCCCAGGCCGATGGAGCCCACCATGCGGTCGAAGAAGGCGCCGTCGCCGCCGACGATGTTGATGTCGGCGTTCTCCAGGCCGGTGGCCAGTACGGTGGCCTGGGCCTCGGCGACCTCGCGCTGCACGTTGATCCCGGCCAGGCGGATCTCCTTCTCGGCCTCCAGGCGCAGGCGGTACTCCTCGTGCTCGCGGCTGACCTGGTCCAGGGCGGCCATGGCCTCGGCCTTGTCGGTGAGACCGGCGGCCTCGGCGCGCAGCTTCTGCTCCACGGCCTCGGCCTCGACCCGGGCCTTCTCGCTGGCCACGACGGCCTCGGCGCGGCCGACCTTCTCGATGGCCTCGGCGTCCTGCTGGCGGACCTGCACCTCGGCCAGACCGGCCGCGGCGGCCTCGGCCTGGATCCCCTCGGCGAGGCGGATCTTGGCGCGGGTGTCCAGCTCGGCGGCCTGCTGGCGGGCCTCGGCCAGGGTGAGCTCCTCGGCGGCCCTGTGCCTGGCGGCGGCCTCCGCGGCCTCGGCGGCCTTGATGTCCTTGACCAGGTTCTCCTGGGCCTCGGCCTCGGCCTGGATGATGACGGCCTGGCGGGTGCGCTCGGCCTCCTCGACGGTGCGCAGGCGCTTGATGGCCTCCTCCTGCTCGGCCACGGTGCGGTCCACGGCGATCCGCTCGCGGACGACGTCGGCGACCTCGCGCTTCTCGGCCTCGACCTCCTTGTCCTTGGCGATGCGGCTCAGCTCGGTCTCGCGCTCGCGCCCGATGACCTCCAGCAGGCGGTCCTTCTCGATGCGCTCGCTCTCGATGGCGATGACGCGCTCGCGGTTCTTCTCGGCGACCGCGATCTCACGCTGCTGGTTCTGGTGCTGGACGCCCAGCGCCTCGGAGGTGCGGATGTTGGCGGTCTCGGCCTTGAGCCGCTCCTCGGCCTGCACGCGGGCGGTCTCGGCCTCCTCGCGGGCGCGGATGATCTCGATCTCGCGCTTGGCCTTGGCGGTGGCCTCCTCGCGGCGCTTCTCCAGCTCGGCGAGGGTCTCGGCGGTCTCGGTGTTCTGCCGGTCGAGTTCCTTGCGGCGGTCGTTCTCGAACTCGTTGGTGCGCTTGTGCTCGATCGCGGTGCGCTCGGTGATCTTGGAGATGCCCTGCGCGTCGAGGATGTTGTTGGCGTCGTGCTGGTGCAGCGGGGTCTGCTCCAGCTCGTCGATGGCCACGTCCTCCAGGCTGTAGCCGTTGAGGTCGGTGCCGATCAGGGAGATGATCGCCTGGCGGAACTGCTCGCGGTGCGTGAACAGCTCCTCGAAGTCGAACTGCTTGCCGACGGTCTTGAGGCCCTCGGAGAACTTGGAGTTGAACAGCTCCTGGAGCGTGTCCTGGTGGCTGGCGCGCTCGGTGCCGATGGACTTGGCGACCTTCTTGACGTCCTCCGCGGTCTCGTTGACCCGGACGTAGAAGTACACCCTGATGTCCGCGCGGATGTTGTCCTTACAGGTCAGGCCCTCGCGGCCGCGCCGGTCCACGGTCAGCGTCTTGAGCGAGATGTCCATGATCTCGGCCTTGTGCAGGACCGGGAGCACGATCGAGCCCGTGAAGGTGACGTGGACGTCGCGGACCTTGGAGATGATCAGCGCCTTGCCCTGCTCGACCTTGCGGAAGAGGCGGGTGACCATCAGGAGCAGGGCGATGAGGACGACGACGCCGACGGCAAGGGCGACGCCGACGGTCAGGAAGGCCGCGTCCGCGGCCTCCTGGCCGTTCGCGGTGGCACTCAGCAACACGTGGGGGTCTCTTTCTGCAAGGGGATGTGCGTAAGAGGGGGGAGAGCGCGTCGGGAGCGGGGAGTACCGCGGCGGGGATCCGACCCCCGGTCGGGGGCGCTCGACAGATGTGACGCGGCGCGGTCGCGAACGGTTCCGCGTACCACCTTTTGCTTGGCGGGCGGACGTGCGGACGGGTGAAGCGGGGCGGAGACCCAGAGAGGCAGGTGTCAGCCCTGGCCGGGGTCCAGCGCGGCGTCGAAGTGGGTGACGAGGAAGACGTCCTGCTCGGCGCTGTGGTCGAAGATCAGGGCGGTGCTGCCGACCGGCAGGACCTCCTGGCCGATGGTGCGGACCGGGATGGAGATCGACGCGCCGCCCGCGGTGGTGATCTCGGCCTGGCCGAAGCCCTCGTTGGCCTCGCCGATGCGGATCACGCAGGTGCGTCCGACCAGCTCGTTCCTGGAGCCGCTGCCGCGGCTGGGCAGGAAGCGCTGCACCGACATGACCAGGCCGCTGGTGACTGCCCACGCGGCCACGAGCGCGATCAGCAGGACCACCAGGCCCAGGGCGATGAGCAGGGGGGTGGAGGTGGTGTGGAGGAGGCTGGTCATGATGCTTCCCATCATGCTCACGAACCAGGCGACGCAGACCAGCGAGCTCAGCGCCACGGTGACCGGGACCCTTCCCAGCCCGACACGGCTCATCAGGGAGCTCAGTCCTGCGGCCTCGCCCGAGTCGTCCACGCTGTCGAGCGCGTCGGAGCCGGTGGCGCCGACCGAGACGAGCAGCCAGTAGACCGCGACGACGACCAGCAGCGGGGTGAACAGCACGGTCGGGAAACCGAAGGCGGTGTCCAGGAACATCCCCACCCGTCACCCTCCTCCGCGCCGAACCGTGCCGGAACTCTACCGAACCGCCCGGTCCGCGACGCGGGCGGGCGGCCCCTTGGCCGTTTGCGGCCACCGGGACGCGGGGAGCCCGCCCGGCGGACGGAGGTGTCGGAGACCTGGTGCGCGGTGCGGTGGGGGGTGCGGGAAAAATCCCGAGAAAAGTTCTGGGGAGGTGTCGATCCGGTGCGGTGCCGTTCGACGTGTGGATGAGAGCGGGGGAGCGGACCCCCACACCGCACGAGAGGCGAACACCATGCGCTACATGATGACGATCATGTCCACGCCCGAGGCCGAGGCCGCCGACTACGAGCCCAGCCCGGAGGTCTTCGAGGCGATGGCCGCCTACAACGAGCAGCTGGTCAAGGCCGGTGTCCTGCTCGCCGGGGACGGCCTGGCCCCCGCCTCCGAGGCGACCCGGGTCACCTTCAGCGGCGGCAACGCGACCGTCACCGACGGGCCCTTCGCGGAGGCCAAGGAGTTCGTCGCCGGGTACTGGGTCCTCCAGGTGTCCTCGCACGAGGAGGCCGTGGAGTGGGCCAAGCGCTGCCCGCACCCGCCGGAGGGCGACGACACCGAGATGAACCTGGTGCTGCGGCGCATCTTCGACACCGACGACTTCGGTGACGAGATGCCCGAGCACCTCAAGGAGCGCGAGCGCGAGCTGCGCGCCCAGGGGTACTCGCACGGCGGCTGACCCGTACGTGCTTGCGCCGGTGTGGCCCGCGGTGCTGAGATTGCCCCGTGAGCCACACCGACGCCACGCGCGCGGTCGAGGCGGTCTGGCGTATCGAGTCGGCCCGCCTCGTCGCGGCGCTCACCCGCATGGTCGGCGACGTCGGCCTCGCCGAGGAGTTCGCCCAGGACGCGCTGGTCAGCGCACTGGAGAAGTGGCCCGGCGAGGGGGTTCCCGACAACCCCGGCGCCTGGCTGACCACCGTCGCCAAGCGCCGCGTGCTCGACCGCTGGCGCCGCGACGAGCGCTTCCAACAGCGCATGGCCGACCTCGGTCGCGAGATCGCCGAGCACGACGGGCAGGCCGAGTTCGACGCCGTCCTGGAGGAGGACTTCGGCGACGACCTCCTCCGGCTGATGTTCGTGTGCTGCCATCCGGTGCTGTCCACCGAGGCCCGCGTCGCGCTCACCCTGCGCCTGCTCGGCGGACTCACCACCGAGGAGATCGCCCGGGCCTTCCTGGTGCCCGAGTCCACCGTCGCCCAGCGCATCGTGCGTGCCAAGCGCACCCTCGCCAGGAGGAAGGTGCCCTTCGAGGTGCCCGTCGGCGAGGACCGCGACGCCCGCGTGGCCTCCGTCCTGGAGGTCGTCTACCTGGTGTTCAACGAGGGCTACACCGCCACCTCGGGCACGGAGTGGACGCGCCCCACGCTGTGTGAGGAGGCCATGCGCCTGGGCCGCGTGCTCGCCCAGCTGCTGCCCAAGGAGCGCGAGGCGCACGGGCTGGTGGCGCTGATGGAGCTGCACGCCTCTCGGTTGCGTGCCCGCGTCGGACCCGACGGGGAGCCCGTCCCCCTGGCCGAGCAGAACCGCGCTCTCTGGGACCGCCTGCTCGTCACCCGCGGGCTGGAGGCCCTGCTCAGGGCGCTTCCGCCGGACCGGAGCCAGTCCGGCGGGCCCTACGTGCTCCAGGCGGCCATCGCGGCCGAGCACGCCCGGGCGGTCACCGCCGCGGACACCGACTGGACGGTCATCGCCGGACTGTACCTGGCCCTGGTCAGGGTCACCGGATCGCCGGTGGTGGAGCTGAACCGGGCGGTGGCGGTGTCGATGGCCTCGGGGCCGGACGCCGCGCTGGAGATCGTGGACGCGCTGCGGGACCAGCCGGAGATGAGCGACTACCACCTGTTGCCCGCCGTGCGCGGCGACCTGCTCGTGCGGCTGGACCGCCGGGCCGAGGCCCGCGCCGAGTTCGAGCGCGCGGCGTCCCTGACCCGCAACGAGCGCGAGCGCTCGTTGCTCCTGGAGCGCGCCCACGGCTGCGGGGGCTGACCGGGCCGGGGCGGCGCGCCCCAGCGCCCGGGCCGACCCCGCGTCGGCCTGGACCCGCGGGTGGAGGCCCGCCTGCTCGCCGGAGCCTGACCCCGGCCGCGGACACGGCAAAGGGCCGCCCCCTCGGGGACGGCCCCGCGTTCTCCGTACAGGACCCGGCGCCTCGGCTCCCGGCTCAGGCCGCCGGGGCCTCCTCGGCACCGTGCGAGGTCACCCGGAGCCTGTCCGCGCCCTCGTCCACGTCCACCACCACGGTGGCTCCCTCGGCCAGGTCGCCCGACAGCAGCTCGCGCGCCAGCGGGTCTCCGATCGAGGACTGCACCAGGCGGCGCAGCGGACGCGCGCCGTAGTTGGGGTCGTAGCCGGTCAGCGCCAGCCACTCGCGGGCGCCCGCCGACACCTCCAGCCCCAGCCTCCGGTCCGCCAACCGCCGGGCCAGCTTGTCGACCTGGAGGTCCACGATCCGCGTCAGGTCCTCGGTGGACAGCGCGTCGAACATGATCACGTCGTCCAGCCGGTTGAGGAACTCCGGCTTGAACGTCGCGCGTACCACGTCGAGCACGCGCTCGCGGCGCACCGCCTCCTCCATCGACTGGTCCACCAGGAACTGCGACCCCAGGTTGGAGGTGAGGATCAGGATGGTGTTGCGAAAGTCCACCCGGCGGCCCTGGCCGTCGGTCAGACGGCCGTCGTCCAGCACCTGGAGCAGGGTGTCGAACACCTCCAGGTGCGCCTTCTCCACCTCGTCCAGCAGCACCACCGTGTACGGGCGGCGGCGCACGGCCTCGGTCAGCTGGCCGCCCTCCTCGTACCCCACGTAGCCGGGGGGCGCCCCCACCAGGCGTGACACCGAGTGCTTCTCGGAGTACTCGCTCATGTCCACGCGCACGATCGCGCGCTCGTCGTCGAAGAGGAACTCCGCCAGCGCCTTGGCCAGCTCGGTCTTGCCCACGCCCGTGGGGCCCAGGAACAGGAACGACCCCGTCGGCCGGTCCGGGTCGGAGATGCCCGCTCGCGCCCGCCGCACCGCGTCCGACACGGCGGCCACGGCCTCCTTCTGCCCGATGAGACGCCTGCCCAGCTCCTCCTCCATGCGCAGCAGCTTGGAGGTCTCGCCCTCCATCAGCCGACCCACGGGGATGCCGGTCCACGCCGACACCACGTCGGCGACCTCGTCGGCGCCCACCTCCTCCTTGACCATGGTGGCGCCGCCCCGGCTGGCCGCCCTCTCCTCGTCCCTGCTGGCCTCCTCGACCTGCTTCTCCAGCTGCGGGATGTCCCCGTACATCAGCCGGGAGGCCGCGCCGAAGTCGCCCTCGCGCTGGGCCAGCTCGGCCCGCGTGCGCAGGTCGTCCAGCTGCCCCTTGAGCTCGCCGACCCGGTTGAGACCGGCCTTCTCCTGCTCCCACCGGGCGACCAGCCCGGTGAGCTGCTCCTGCCGGTCGGCCAGGTCCGCGCGCAGCCGCTCCAGCCGCTGGCGGCTGGCCGGGTCCGACTCCCTGTCGAGCGCCATCTCCTCCATCTTCAGGCGGTCGACGGTGCGCTGGAGCTCGTCGATCTCCACCGGACTGGAGTCGATCTCCATGCGCAGCCGGGACGCCGCCTCGTCGATGAGGTCGATCGCCTTGTCCGGCAGGAACCGCGCGGTGATGTAGCGGTCGGACAGGGTCGCGGCGGCCACCAGGGCCGAGTCGGCGATCTGCACCTTGTGGTGCGCCTCGTAACGGCCCTTGAGCCCGCGCAGGATCGCGATCGTGTCCGCGGCCGAGGGCTCGCCCACCATGACCTGCTGGAAGCGCCGCTCCAGGGCGGGGTCCTTCTCGATCTTCTCCCGGTACTCGTCCAGGGTGGTCGCGCCCACCATGCGCAGCTCGCCGCGCGCCAGCATGGGCTTGAGCATGTTGCCCGCGTCCATGGCGCCCTCGGCGGCACCGGCGCCCACCATCGTGTGCAGCTCGTCGATGAACGTGATGACCTGGCCCTCGGACTCCTTGATCTCCGAGAGCACCGCCTTGAGCCGCTCCTCGAACTCGCCGCGGTACTTGGCGCCCGCCACCATCGCGGACAGGTCCAGGCTCACCAGGCGCTTGCCCACCAGGGACTGCGGCACGTCACCGGCCACGATCCGCTGGGCCAGGCCCTCCACGACCGCGGTCTTGCCCACGCCCGGCTCGCCGATGAGCACGGGGTTGTTCTTGGTGCGGCGGCTGAGCACCTGGATGACCCGCCGGATCTCGCCGTCGCGGCCGATCACCGGGTCCACCTTGCCCTCGCGGGCCCGCTCGGTCAGGTCCACCCCGTACTTCTCCAGGGCCTGGTAGGTGTCCTCCGGGTTCTCTGAGGTCACCTTCCCCGTGCCGCGCACGCGCTCGAACCCCTCCAGGAGCGCGTCGGGGGTGGCTCCGGCCTCGGTGAGCAGCCGCGACGCCTCGCCGCCGTCCGCGGCCAGCCCCACCAGCAGGTGCTCGGTGGAGACGTACTCGTCCTCCATCTGCTGCGCGCGCTGGGCCGCGGTGTTGATGGAGACGATCAGCTGGCGCGAGGAGCTGGGCGAGCTGACCGTGGACCCGGCCGCCTTGGGCAGCGCGCTGACGGCCGCCTCGACCCTGTCCCGGAGCGCGTCCGGACTGGCGCCGACCTCCTTGAGCAGCGGGCGGGTGACGCCCTCCGCCTGGTCCAGCAGGGCCGCCAGCAGGTGCACGGGCTCCGTCTGCGGACTGCCGTCCGTGGTGGCCCGGCGGATCGCCACCGACAGGGCCTCCTGGCTCTTCTTGGTGAGCTTGTAGTTCATGCGCGGTGACTCCTTTCACAAGTCGTGTCACGGGGGGTGATGTCCGACGGCCGACCGCGCCCCCGTGTCGCCGTGGCGGAGTTCCGTCAGTCCTGCTCGTCCTCGGGGCGGCCCGGGGCGCCGGGGCCCCTACCCCGGCCCTCCTCGTCGTTCCTCGGCTCGGCGGTGTTGAAGATCGTCACACGGGTGCGGCGCACCAGCTCGCCGCGCACCCCCGTGCCGCCGTCGGCCGGGCGGCCCCGGCGCGCCACCGCCCGGCGCGCCGCCTCCAGCTCGTTGGCCAGGTGGAACACCTGCTCCCGCAGCTGCTCCACCTCGTGTTCCAGTTCCAGGATCCGCTTGATCCCGGCGAGGTTGATGCCCTCCTCCTGGGACAGCCGCTGCACCTGGCGCAGCGTCTGCACGTCGCGCATGGAGTAGCGGCGCCCGCGGCCGGACGCGCGGCCCGGCGAGACGATCCCCAGTCGGTCGTACTGCCGCAGAGTCTGCGGGTGCATCCCCGCGAGCTCGGCGGCGACCGAGATCACGTAGACCGGAGCGTCAGCGCCGAAGGAGTCGTTCACGTCGTTCACGCACCCTTCGCCCGCGTTTCGAGTCCGTCACGCGGGTCGTAGTCGGAGGTCGCGGCGCGGAACTTCTCCAGAGCCTCGCGTGCGTCTCCGTCGAGAGTCCTCGGTACCGCCACCTCGATCGTGACGAGCATGTCACCCGTGGTGCCGTCCTTGCGGTTCGCGCCCTTGCCGCGCACCCGCAGCTTGTGCCCGTTCTGCGTGCCCGGCGGGACCTTCACGGTCACCGGGAAGCCGTTGAGGGTGGGGATGCGCACGTCCGCGCCCAGAGCCGCCTCGGGGAAGGTCACCGGGACGGTGATCGTCACGTTGTCGCCGCTCCTACCGAACACCGGGTGCTCCTTCACGTGGACGACGACGTAGAGGTCGCCCGCCGGGCCGCCGTTCTCACCCGGGGCGCCCTTGCCCTTGATCCGGATCCGCTGCGCGTCGGACACGCCGCCGGGGATGCGGGTCTGGACGGTGCGGGTGCTCTTGCCGCGCCCGCTGCCGCTACAGGTGGGGCAGGGGTCGTCCACGACCAGGCCGCGGCCCCTGCACTCGCTGCACGGCTCGGACAGCGAGAAGCCGCCCAGGTTGGTGTTCTCGTGCCCGGTGCCGGAGCACTTGGGGCACATCCGCGGGGCGGTGCCCGACTTGGCGCCGGTGCCCTTGCAGGTGGGACAGGCCGACTCGTCGGCCATCTGGAAGGAGCGCGTGGCCCCCTCGGCCGCCTCGCGGAAGGTCAGTGTCGTCTCGGTCTCGATGTCGGCGCCACGTCTGCTGCGCGTGGTCCCGCCGCGCCCGCGGCCGCCGAACAGCCCGCCGAAGAGGTCGTTGAGCCGCTCGCCGCCGCCCGAGGTCCCCGTTCTGCCGGTGCCCTGCCCGAACAGGTCGCCCACGTCGAACCCGCCGGGGCCGGTGCCGCCGCCGGGGCGGTAGGAGCCGCCGAACAGCGAACGCGCGTTGTCGTACTCCTTGCGGCGCTTCTCGTCCGACAGGACGTTGTAGGCCTCGGAGATCTCCTTGAAGCGGTCGGCCGCGCCGGGGTCGTCGGCGTTCGCGTCCGGGTGGTTCTCCCTGGCCAGCTTGCGGTAGGACTGCTTGATCTCGTCCTTCGAGGCGGTCTTTGAGACTCCCAGGACCTTGTAGTAGTCCTTCTCCAGGTAGTCCTTGGTGCTCATCGACTGGTGCCTTCCCCCGCTGGTGCCGGTTGCGTCCGATGCTTCCATGTGACCCCGCACCGCGTCGGGCCGGGGTCCGGCTCCGGCCGCGGCCGCCGCTCACGCGGGGCCGCGGCCGGAGGATCAACGGGTGGACCCGTTACCTGTCGTCTTCCCCGCCGTCGGCGCCGTCCGCGGCCGGGGACTCCCCGCCGGGACCGTCGTCCTCGGCGGCGGAACCGGACGCGGCCTCCCCGCCGCCCTCGGCGGGATCCCCGACGACCACGCGGGCCGGGCGCAGGATCCTCTCACCGATGCGGTACCCGGGCTGGAACACCTCGATCACACTCTGGACCGAGATGCCCGGGACCGGGATCAGGGTGAGCGCCTCGTGGAGGTTGGGGTCGAACTCGTCGCCCTTCTCCGCGTACCGCTCCAGGCCCAGCTTGGTGACCACGGCCTCCAGGGCCTCGCCCACCGCCTTGAACCCGCCGTTGAGCTCGTCGTGCTCACGGGCCCGGCCGACGTCGTCCAGGATCGGCAGCAGTTCGCCGATGACCTGGGCGGTGGCGATCTCACGGACGGCCACGCGGTCGCGGTCCACGCGCTTGCGGTAGTTGGCGTACTCCGCCTGCACCCGCTTGATGTCGTTGGTGAGCTCGACGACCCGTTCGTCCGCGTTGATCGCGTCCGACACCACCGACTCCGGGGTGTCGGGGACCTCGACGTCCTCCAGGTCGGCCTCGACGACATCCTCCTCGGCGACCTCGGGGATCTCCTCGGTCGCGTCGCCCTCGGCCTCGGGGTTCCTGACCTGCCCGGTCTCCGGGTCGATCCGGCGGTTGTCCCGGATCACCGGCCCCTGGCGCTCCTCACCGTCGCCGGTGCCGTTCGTGTTCTCCGACGGTGCCATCTGAGACACGCCCTCCTTCCTCGGCTCGACCTGGGATCAGGACTGGTTGCCCTGGGTGCCCTTGTTGTCCTCGTCGACGATCTCGGCGTCCACGACGTCGGCGTCGTCGGCGGAGCCCTGGGTGCCCTGGGCCGTGTCGCCCTCGGCGCCCTGCTGGCCCTGGCTGTAGATGGCGGAGCCGATCTTCTGGCTGGCCAGCGCGACCTTCTCGCTCGCGGTGCGGATGGCCTCCACGTCGGAGCCCTCCAGAGCGGTCTTCAGCTCGGCGACGGCCGCCTCGGTCTCGGAGCGCACGTCCGCCGGGACCTTGTCCTCGTTGTCCTTGATGACCTTCTCGGTCTGGTAGACGAGGGACTCGGCGTTGTTGCGGACCTCGGCCTCCTCGCGGCGCTTGCGGTCCTCCTCCGCGTACTGCTCGGCCTCGCGGACCATCTTGTCGATGTCGTCCTTGGACATCGCGGAGCCGCCGGAGATGGTGACGGACTGCTCCTTGCCGGTGCCTAGGTCCTTCGCGGTGACGCTGACGATGCCGTTGGCGTCGATGTCGAAGGCGACCTCGATCTGCGGGACGCCGCGCGGCGCCGGGGGCAGACCGGTCAGGTCGAAGACGCCCAGCTTCTTGTTGTACTGGGCGATGTCGCGCTCACCCTGGTACACCTGGATCTGCACGGACGGCTGGTTGTCGTCGGCCGTCGTGAAGATCTCCGAGCGCTTGGTCGGGATGGTCGTGTTGCGCTCGATGAGCTTGGTGAACACGCCGCCCTTGGTCTCGATGCCCAGCGACAGCGGGGTGACGTCCAGCAGCAGGACGTCCTTGACCTCGCCCTTGAGCACACCGGCCTGGAGCGAGGCGCCGATGGCCACGACCTCGTCGGGGTTGACACCCTTGTTGGGGTCCTTGCCGGTCATCTCCTTGACCAGCTCCACGACGGCGGGCATACGGGTGGAGCCACCGACCATGACCACGTGGTGGATCTGGTCCAGGCTGATCCCGGCGTCCTTGAGGACCTGCTGGAACGGGGTCTTGGTCCGCTCGACCAGGTCGGCGGTCAGGCGCTGGAACTCGGCGCGGGAGAGCTTCTCGTCCAGGTGCAGCGGGCCCTCGGCCGAAGCCGTGATGTAGGGCAGGTTGATCGCCGACTCGCTGGAGCTGGAGAGCTCGATCTTGGTCTTCTCCGCGGCCTCGCGCAGGCGCTGGAGGGCCATCTTGTCCTTGGCCAGGTCCACGCCGTTGGAGTTCTTGAACTTCTCCACCAGCCAGTCGACGATGGCCTGGTCCCAGTCGTCGCCGCCCAGGTGGTTGTCGCCGTTGGTCGCCTTGACCTCCACGACGCCGTCGCCGACCTCCAGGAGGGAGACGTCGAAGGTGCCGCCACCGAGGTCGTAGACCAGGATGGTGGCCTCGTCCTCCTTCTCCAGGTGGTAGGCCAGCGCGGCCGAGGTCGGCTCGTTGATGATGCGCAGGACGTTGAGGCCCGCGATGGTGCCGGCCTCCTTGGTCGCCTGGCGCTGGGAGTCGCTGAAGTAGGCCGGGACGGTGATGACCGCGTCGGTCACGTCCTCGCCCAGGTAGGCCTCGGCGTCGCGCTTGAGCTTCTGGAGCACGAAGGCGCTGATCTGCTGGGGGTTGAAGGTCTTGTCGTCGATCTTCACCGTCCAGTCGGTGCCGATGTGGCGCTTGACCGAGCGGATGGTGCGGTCGACGTTGGTGACCGCCTGGCGCTTGGCGACCTCGCCGACGAGCACCTCACCGTTCTTGGCGAAGGCGACGACGGACGGGGTGGTACGGGCGCCCTCGGCGTTGGCGATGACCGTGGGCTCGCCGCCCTCCAGGACCGCGACACACGAGTTCGTCGTACCGAGGTCGATTCCGACCGCACGTGCCATGGTTGCTTCCTCCGTCAAAGTTGAGTCGTTCAGACGTAATTTTGCTTCGTCGGGTGAGGGCTGTCAAGTCAGTTGAGTTGACCCGACTCAAGCTGATTCCTACGCCCTGACAACGGTCGGCCGGACCGGGATGTTCCCGACCTGGGCACTCTGATCGGGGACATGGGCGAACCCCGGGACAAGTCGGGGAGAACCTTGACCCGAAAGATCAGGGGGGCTCGGGGTTCCCCCGGGGTGGCTCCGGGGGCGCGGGCGCAGGGCCGCGGGACCCCGCCCCGTGCGAGGCCGGGGGAGTGCCGCGCGGGGGCTCGAGGAGCACCGCGTGCGGCGGCTCGGAGATCCGGGGAAGTGCCGCGGGGGTCCGGGGGAGTGTCGCGGGTGTCGGCGCGTGGGCGGTCACCGGAGGGGCGCCTTCCGGTCAAACGGAGGGAAACGCCCGTGTCGCAGCACCGGACGCCCGCGGTCGGCGGCCGACGATGGCCCTGCCGCTGACGCGCTGGTACCGCAGGGCGGCGACCGGCGCGGCGGTTCCCCGCCGCGTCCGCCGAAGTCCTGAAACGGAGACGCCCGTGACGCCCAAGGCCCTGCTCGCCTCCGCACTCGCCGCCACGGTGCTGCTGCCCGCGCTGGGCGCCGCCCCCGCGTCCGCCGAGGATGTCCCCCGGCCGATCGGGGACACCACCGCGCCCGTCGGTGAGGCGTCACCGCCCGCCGGGGACGTCGCGGTGCCGGTGGGGGAGACCGCCGCAACCGCCGGGGATGCCGCCGAACCCGCGGGGGACACCACCGCGCCCGCCGGTGGCGATCCGGCGTCCGCCGAGGACGCCGAGAACGCCTTCTCGCCCACGTACCGCCACAACACCTTCGAGCGCCCGGCCGCGGGCAGCGCCTACACCCTCGCGGAATGGGAGAAGGACGGCTGGTACGCCCCCAGCGCCAGGGGCCTGGAGGAGCGCGCCGTCATCGACGACTCGGTGCCCGCCCACGGGGGTGGGCAGTCGCTGCGCGTGCTCTACCCCGAGGGGAAGATCGGCCCGCGGGACTCCGGCGGTCTGGCACCGTTCCGGCTCACCCCGGCGCGTGAGTACTACCTGTCCTTCTGGGCGCGCCTGGGCGAGGACTTCAGCTGGGGGACCACCTCGTTCGGCGGAAAGCTGGGGTTCGGGCTGGCCGGGGGCGCGGGGTGCTCGGGCGGGGACGTCTGCACCGGGGAGAACGGCTACAGCTCGCGCGTGGTCTGGCGCCGCGACGGCAAGGCGGAGCTGTACTACTACCACATGGACAAGAAGGGCGAGTTCGGCGACTCCGAGCCCCTGGTCGCCGACGGGTCCGCCGTCCACCTCCCCCGGGGCGAGTGGGTGCACATCGCCCAGCGGGTCCGCGTCAACACGGTCACCGACGGACAGGCCAACCCCGACGGGGAGATCGAGGTCTTCTACGACGGCGAGCCCGCCGCGCTGGTCACCGGCCTGCGTCTGGTGACCGACGAGGACCTGGTGGACAAGGCCTACCTCTGGTCCTTCTTCGGCGGCTCCACCGAGGGCTTCGCTCCGGCCCACGACAGCTACGTCTGGTACGACGACCTGAAGGTGTCCACCTCGCGCGCCGACATCTGCGAGCTCGGCGGCTGCGCCTGACCCCGGCCAGGCTTCACCCGGCCCCCTCCGGCCGGATCCGGCCCCGGCGGCCCCGTGCGTCGCGCCGTCCGAGGTCCCGGCTCCGGGTGTTGTCCACAGGGAGAGGACAGGCGTTGTCGGAGGCCGGGCCCCTCCGGGAGACTGGAAGACGGGGGGTCCCACGGCGTCCCGCGCTTCGCCGTGCCCGGGCGTCGCACCGCTTGCGTGGACGGCACCCCAGGGACGGCCTCCGAGGAGAGCTCTCGTGGACGGCCCCAGGGAGGGCCACCGAGGAGGGCTCTCGTGGACGGCTCCACAGGACGGTTCCCGGGCAGTTGTCCACAGCCGCTGATCCGTGGTTGTTCCACTCCCGGCCATGCCGCAACCTGGTAATAGGGGAGAAACGGTGAAGTCACCGATACCCCCGTCGAGTCGTCCCGCGACCGCCGTCCGCTACATATAGGACGTGCGGTGCGTCCGAGTCCTGTTCGGGCACACCCGCGCGGTCCTGTCACACCGGCATCAGCGCCAGCGCCGGACGGCACCGACGCACGCGCGCCGACCGGGTTTCGCGACCCGGTGGCCTGCGGCGACGGCCTGCGGCGACGGCCACGGGGTTCCGTCTCCGCCAGTGGTCGGGCATCCGGTGGCGACCGCGGCATTACTCGCTAGTAACATATAGTTCGACCCCCGGTGTGTGGCGCACCGGACGACGAAGCAGGATGGGAGGCCACGGACGATGCTGTACCTGACACTGGGCATCATCACCTCGGTCTTCGCCGTGGTCGCGTTCACCATGTTCGCTCTGGGTATCCGCCAGATCGTGCGAACCGTGGGTGTGGGCCGCTCGGTGGAGCCGGAGCGCAAGGGGCCGTTCGGACAGCGGCTCACCATGGCGCTCATCGAGATCCTCGGGCACGGGCGGATGCTCAAGCGGCCGTGGATCGGCGTCGCCCACTGGTTCGTCATGGTCTCGTTCCCGCTGCTGGTCTTCACCGTCGTGGAGGCCCAGGGCGAGGTCTTCGACCCGCACTTCAAGCTGCCGATCATCCACGACTGGGCCCTCTACGGCCTGGTCATCGAGTTCATCGCCGCGGCCAGCCTCGTCGGCATCGTCGGCCTGACCGTCTACCGCATGCTCAACGGCCCCAGACGCCTCGGCCGCCAGTCCCGGTTCACCAACTCCCGGCACTGGACCGCGTACTACGTCGAGGCCTACCTGTGGGGCCTGCTGATCTCGATCTTCGTGATCCGCGGCCTCAAGTCGGCCATGGGCGACTTCCCGTTCCCGGCCTGGGCGACGCCGATCTCCACCGGCCTCGGCGCGGTCCTGCCCGGCGACCCCGCGATCGCCGAGCCCGCCATCGCCCTGGTCGCCGCGTTCAAGCTGATCATCAGCTACCTGTTCTTCGTGGTCATCGCCCGCGTGCTCATCATGGGCATCGGCTGGCACCGCTTCCTCGCGCCGGTCAACATCTACTTCAAGCGCAACGCCGACGGGTCCCCGTCCCTGGGCGCGGCCAAGCAGATGATGGACAAGTCCGGCACCAAGCCCCTCGACTTCGAGGAGGCCGACCCCGACGAGGACCCGTTCGGCGCGGGCAAGCTGGAGGACTTCACCTGGAAGGGCCTCCTGGACTTCAGCACCTGCACCGAGTGCGGGCGCTGCCAGTCCCAGTGCCCGGCCTGGAACACCGGCAAGCCGCTCTCGCCCAAGAAGGTCATCCTCGACCTCCAGAAGCACACCTACGAGAAGGCCCCGTACCTGCTCCAGGGCATCACCGAGGAGACCCTCGCCGAGAAGCCCGACGAGAGCCACGAGGGTGTGGACGTCCTCGCCCTCCTCAACCGGCCGCTGGTCGGCACCGAGGAGGAGAACGGCGTCATCCATCCCGACGAGCTGTGGGCCTGCACCAACTGCGGCGCCTGCGTCGAGCAGTGCCCGGTCGACATCGAGCACATCGACCACATCCTCGACATGCGCCGCTACCAGGTGATGGTCGAGTCCAACTTCCCGTCCGAGGCCAACACGCTCCTCAAGAACCTGGAGAACAAGGCCAACCCGTGGGGCATGGCCGAGGACCGGCGCATGGACTGGATCGAGGAGCTGGCCTCCCGGGCGGAGAACCCGGTCGAGGTCCAGGTCGTCGACGACAAGCTCCCCGAGGACACCGAGTACCTGTTCTGGGTCGGCTGCGCCGGCGCCCTGGAGGACCGCGCCAAGAAGACCACCAAGGCCATCGCCGAGCTGCTCGACATGGCGGGCGTGAAGTTCGCCGTCCTGGGCGGCATGGAGGCCTGCACCGGTGACCCCGCGCGCCGCCTGGGCATGGAGTACGTCTTCCAGATGCTCGCCCAGCAGAACGTGGAGACGCTGAACGAGGCCGGTGTCACCAAGATCGTGGCCAGCTGCCCGCACTGCTTCAACACCCTCGCCAACGAGTACCCGCAGCTCGGCGGCACCTACGAGGTCGTGCATCACAGCCAGCTGCTGGCCAAGCTCGTGGAGGAGGGCAGGCTCACGCCGGTCAACTCCGTGGAGGAGAACATCACCTACCACGACCCCTGCTTCCTGGGCCGCCACAACAAGGTGTACACGCCGCCGCGCGACATCATGGCGCAGGTGCCGGGTGTCAAGACGCAGGAGATGCACCGCCACAAGGAGCGGGGCTTCTGCTGCGGCGCCGGTGGCGCCCGCATGTGGATGGAGGAGCGGATCGGCAAGCGCATCAACACCGAGCGGGTGGACGAGGCGCTGACCACCAACCCCGACACCGTCTCCACCGCGTGCCCGTTCTGCCAGGTCATGCTCGGCGACGCGATCAACGAGAAGAAGTCGCAGGGCGAGGCGAAGGAGACGCTGGAGGTCGTGGACGTCTCCCAGCTGCTGCTGCGCTCGGTCCGGGGCGAGGCCCCCAAGGAGGAGGCCGAGACCGCCGACACCCAGAGCTGACGCGAGGGCCCCTACGAGGACACCGGGTCCGGAGAGGGGCCGGGACGCCGACCGCACGGTCGGTGCCCCGGCCCCTCCGCCGTTCACCGGCTGTCCGGCGCGCACCCGCCCCGCCGTCTCCGCGCCCCGGACCGCGACCGCTCACGGCGGGAGAAGGGGCCCGCTCGCGGGGAGGGACGCGGGGCCGCTCGCGGGGAGGGACGCGGGGCCGCTCACGCTGAGGGACGCGGGGCCGCTCACGCTGAGGGGGCGAGGTGTTCGTCGAGGAACCTGTCCAGGCCGTGCCGGGCGACCTGGCTGGCGAACCCTCCCCAGTTGAGGTCGAACATGTGCTCCGCCCAGGGGATCTCCAGGAGCCGGTGCGGCACCCCGGCCGCGTCGAGTCGGGCGGCGAGGCGGCGGTTGTCCTCAGGGCCCAGGAACAGGTCGTGGCCGGGCATGATCAGCAGGGTGGGCGGAACCTCCGGCGAGACGTACGTGATGGGCGAAGTCATCGCGTACTCCTCGGGCAGCTCCTCCAGGGAGCCGCCCATCATGCGCTCGCTCTCCTCCAGGAGCTCCTCGCCCATCGGGGAGTTCCGCTGCCGCCAGGGCACCTCGGGCGCCCCTGCGGTCCCGTCCGCCACCGAGTACCAGGCCACGACCGCGTCCACGCCGGTGTCGGGCACGTCGCAGCTCGGGGGGATCTCCTCGTCCGAGCTGTACCCGGCCAGGAGGGCGAGCAGGCCGCCCGCCGACTGGCCGGTGACGGCGACCCGGCCGGGGTCGGCCCCGTACTCCGCGGCGTGCTCGCGGGCCCAGCCGATCGCGCACTTGACGTCGGAGACCGGTACCGACCAGTCGCCGTCGGGGAAGTAGCGGTAGTCGACGTCGAACACCACGTGCCCGCTGTCGGCCAGCCACGCGTCCCAGCGGGGGAGGAGGCTCTGCGGCAGGTCCTCCGCGCCCCCGTGGACGTTCACCACGATCGGCAGCGGGGCCTCCCCCTCCCGTTCCGCGGGTTCCCACACGTCCAGCTCCAGGTCCTGCGGGTCGGAGGCGTCCCCGACCGCTGACTCGCCGGTGCGCAGGTAGACGCGGGCCTCGGGTGCGCGGTCGGCGCTGGTGGCGAGTCCGGCGGCGTACTCGCCGAGGTCGAGCCGGGCGCCCTCCGCGCGGGCGGCGGACCAGACCGACGCGGGCGGGACGAGCGCGGCGACCAGCACCGCGCCGTTGGCCGCCGCGGCCGCCGCGGCGAGGCGCCGACGCCACACCGTTCCCGTGCTCCTCGCGCCCGCACTCCGCCCGGTGCCCTCCCGGGTGCGCGGCCGGGGCCTCCCCGCCGCGATCAGGGCCAGGACCAGGCCGAAGACGGCCAGGGCGGCGAACACCAGGCTGAACTCCAGTACCAGCAGTCCGTACTGCCACGCGTTCCAGGAGGTCGGCGGCAGCAGGACGAGCGCGGCCGCACCCGCGCCGAGAAGCGCGGTCGTACCCGCGAGGACGGTCGCCAGCCAGCGGGCGGCCGCGGCGGCGCGGTTCCGTCGGTTCATGGTCTCCCCTTCGAGGACTTTTTCGATACGCTCGTAGCGATACGAACGTATCAGATGGGGGGTGTGTCAGAATGTGACCGTGCCCAGGTACGTGGACAAGGACGGACGCCGCCGACAGGTGGCCGCCGCCCTGCACCGGATCGCCGCCCGCGAGGGCCTGGAGGGCGTCAGTATCCGCACCGTGGCGTCCGAGGCCGGTCTCTCCGCCGGAGCCGTCCAGCGCGACTTCGGGACCAAGGAGGCGCTTCTCCTCTTCGCCATGCACGAGGTCGTCGAGGTGGTCTCCGCGCGGCTGGCCCAGGTGCGGATCGGTCCGGGGCGGCTGTCCTTCGCCGAGGGGCTGCGGCGGGTGCTCACCGAGCTGCTGCCGACCGACGACGACCGCCTCGCCGAGGCCCGCGTCTGGTCGGCGTTCTACGCCCGCGCGGCCGTGGACGCCGAGTTCGCGGAGGTCCTCACCGGATTCGACGTCCGGGCCCGCGCTGCTCTGCGCGCCGCCGTCGACTGGGCGGGCGAACGGGGGGAACTGGCCCCCGGGCAGGACCCGGACGCCCTGGTGGAACTCCTGCTGGTCCTGGTGGACGGGATCTGGCTCAGTGCCGTCCGCCAGCCCCCGGGCGCCCCGATGGACGCCCAGCGCGCGGCGGTGGAGGCGGCGGTCGCGGCGGTCACACGCGGGTAGGCGCCCCTCGCCGGGGTCGTTCGCGCCGTCGGTGCGGCCCGGCCGACAGCTCCACCGCGATGACCTCGTGGTCGCTCATGGCCGTTCCTCGCTCCTCCTTCCGCGCGACCGTGCCGCCTCCGTGGGCGTTGTGCGGGGGAGGGGCTTCCGGAGAAGGATTGATTAGGTTAGCCTTACCTGACTGTCTTCTATCAGAGGTGGTCGCCCGTGAACGCCCCCGTTCCCTCTCCCGCCGATCGCGCCCGTTCCACCCTGGCCCGCTGCGGCCCGGTGACCGTGGCGGCGGCCTCGGACCGGTTCGGGGAGGCGGGGGACGTGCACCTGGATGACGCCCCCTGCCACGTGCACACCGACGGCGCCGTGAGCTTCCTGCTGCCCGACGGCCATTCGCTCACGTCCCCCCGGTCTGAGGGCCCTGTGGTGATGGCGGAGTTCACCGACCTGTCGCCCGTGCTGATGCGCGACAGGGTGCGGGCGGTGCTGTGGGTGAGCGGCGCCGTGGAGGTGCTGGAGCACGCCGCCGCCCGCGCACGCGCGGTCCGGCTGCCCGAAGCCGCCACCGACGACCGGCTGCTGGAGATCGGCCACGGCCTGACGATGGCGGTCCTGCGCACCGCCCTGGTGGTCCAGTCCGACCACGACGGGGCCCACGTGCTCGGTCCGGCGGAACTGGCCGCCGCGCGCCCCGACCCGTTCTGCCTCTGGGAGGCGCCCTGGCTGCGCCACCTCGACCAGGACCATTCCGACCTGGTGGGTGACCTGCTGGCCGCCGCTCCCGGTGCTCCGCGCGGCGGTCGGCCCCGGCCCCTGGGCGTGGACCGCCTCGGGCTGCGGCTGCGGGTGGAGACCGCGCGGGGTTACCACGACGTGCACCTGCCCTTCACCCGCCCGGCGCGCACCCCCGACGACGTCGCCGTTCAGGTGCACCGGCTGGCCGGGCACCCCGTCCCCCAGGGCTACGACCGCGGGTGAGCGGCCGCCGGAAGGCGGGAGCGGCCAAGGAAGCGGAGGACGCCGCCACGACCGCGGATGAGCGGTCGCCGGGCCGCGCGGATGACATTTGTCAGTGCGCGCGTCGGTACGTTCCTCAGTGCGGCCGGTGACAAAGGTGTCTGTTCCGCGTGGACCGTTTCGCGGGAACCTGGGGACATGACGACGACAGCGAGCACCGCAGCGACCGGCTCCGGCCGACAGGACGCCACCGGCCCGGCGGTGGTCGTCCGCGACCTGCACCAGCACTACGGCGACTTCGAGGCGGTCAAGGGGGTCTCCTTCGAGATCCACCCCGGAGAGCTCTTCGCCCTCCTCGGGACCAACGGCGCGGGCAAGACCACCACCATCGAGACGATGGAGGGCTTCCGCCGCCCCAGTTCCGGCAGTGTCCGGGTCTTCGGTCTGGACCCCTACGGCCAGCCCGCCGGAGTCCGGGAGCGTACCAACGCCGTCCTCCAGGGCAGCGGCCTGCTGGAGGACCTGAACGTCGCCGAGACCATGCACCTGGCCCGCGACCTCGCCGCCACGCCCCGGGACACGGACGAGACGCTGGAGCTGGTCGGCCTCGCCGACAAGCGCGGGGTCGCGGTCCGCCAGCTGTCCGGAGGGCAGAAGCGCCGCCTGGACCTGGCGCTGGCATTGCTGACCAGGCCCGAGGTCCTGTACCTGGACGAGCCCACCACCGGCATGGACGCCGAGGGCCGCATCGAGACCTGGCGCATCGTCAACGACCTCAAGCGGGAGGGCGTGGCGGTCCTCCTCACCACGCACTACCTGGAGGAGGCCGAGCGGCTCGCCGACCGGCTGGCGATCATGCACCGCGGCGAGGTCCGCGTGGAGGGGACGATCCAGGACGTCCTCGCGGGCTGGGGCGACCGCGTGAGCTTCGTGCTGCCCCCGAACGTGCGCACCGCGGACCTGCCCGGCGTCGAGGGCGCGGAGGTCTCCGTGGAGACGCGCGGCCAGGCGCTGTGGGCCACCTACACGGTCAAGCGGGGGGACGTCGAGGAGCGGGCGTACCACGCGGTGGCCGCGCTCATGTCCTGGGCCGTGGAGAACGGCACGGTCCTGCGCAGCCTCCAGGTGCGCAGCGCCTCCCTGGAGGACGTGTTCCTCCGGGTCGCCGACGGCGCCGCCGACCTGGTCTGACGCGCGACGCCGCGCTTCGCGCCTTCCCCGTTCCGCAGAGCCCTTCGAGGAGACATCCCCATGACCGCGAACACCGCCGCCCCCGCCGCCGATCCCGCTGGTGGCACCACCGGCGCCCGTCCCCGGCCCAGCGTCAGCTGGGTCAGGCAGACCATCCGCCTGACCCGGACCGAGTTCACCCTGTTCGTGCGGTACAAGACCGCCTGGATGTTCCTGGGGCTGCCGGTCTTCCTGGCCTTCGTGACCTTCCAGCTCCCCAACCACGAGGTCATCCCCGGCTTCGGGAACGCTGAGCTGGCCATGATCGCCTCCATCGGCACCATCAGTCTCATCCTGGGAATCGGTCACCCCTCCAACGTGTTCACCGCCAGGCGGGAGTCGCTGGTCCTCAAGCGGTTTCGGGTGAGCGGAGTCCCGCAGACGGTGATCTTCGGCGCGGTCATCGGAATCGTCGTCCTCTTCTCCCTGCTCGTCGCCGCCCTGGTGGTGGGGATGGTCTTCGTCGCCCCCGCCCGCGTGCTGCCGAGGGACCCGCTCATGCTGGTTGTGGCCGTGGTCCTGAGCGGTGTCATGTACTCCCTGATGGGGCTGCTCGTCACCCCGCTGGTCCGCAACGCCGAGTCGGCCCAGATGGCGGCGATGGTGCCGATGATGGTCCTGCTCTTCACCTCCGGCGGGGTCATCCCGCTGGAGTTCCTGCCGGAGACCGCCCGCCAGGTCATGAGCTTCGTTCCGTCCGTCCCCGCCTCCGAGATGGCGCAGGCCGCCTACACGGGCTACGACGCCTTCGGCGGGTTCGCCGATGCCGAGGAGCGGAGCTACCTGGGGCTGTGGACGGCGGCTCTGCCCTCCATCGGGGTCATGCTCGCCTGGATCGGGGTGCTGGCGCTGCTGGTGCGCCGCTACTTCAGGTGGGACCCCCGCCAGCCGTAGGGCGCGGCGGCCCGGAGGGCGGTACGGCCTCGGCCAGCGGTCCGGCCGGGCTCTCCCAACGCCTCTCACGCGAAGGTGGCACACTGTCGGCGACCCGTACCGACGACGGCGGTACGGCGGTTTCCTGCTCAGAGCCGCCCTCCCGCTGCCCGACGGGGCCCACCACACCGAGGAGTCACGTTGAGCGACAACGGCGCGTCGCCCTCCGAGTACACCGCCTCCGACCGGGACGGCGACCGCAGGGTCCGCTTCGCCCGGCGCATCGTCATCGTCTCGGTGGGCTTCACCTCGCTGCTCGTCGTGGGGATGCCCCTGCTCGACGTCGTCACGGCCGCTGCTTCGGACTGGCCTCTGTGGCGTTCCCTGGTGGGGGTGGTCGTCTCCGTACCGATCGCCGTGCTGCTGATCGTGATGCTCCGGGCCAGGCTGGACGGCAGGCGGGAGCCGGACCCGCGCGCCTACTGGACCTCGCTCGGCCTGCTCGTCGTCGTCGCCCTGTGCATCCAGGAGCCGATCAACGCCGTGTTCTTCCTGGCCGCCTGGTGGGGGACCGGGGTCTTCCTCGCCCCGCGCAGGCGCAGCGCCTACGTCACCGCGGCCCTGCTGGTGCTGCCCTGGCTCGTGGTCCCCTTCTACGGGTTCGAGACGCAGTTCCAGCCGCTCCTCTACCTGCTGGTGTGGCTGGCGATGGTCTTCTGCGGACTGATGTTCGCCGGGGGCTCGCTCTCCATGATGTGGCTGTGGGACATCAGCCGCGAGGCCGTCGCCGGACAGCGGGCCCGTGCCCAGCTCGCGGTGAGCGAGGAACGGCTCCGCTTCGCCCGCGACATGCACGACCTGCTCGGACACAGTCTCTCCGCGCTCGCGGTCAAGGCCCAGCTGGCCGAACGGCTCGTGGAGCGGGCGCCCGACCGGGCGGGCGCGGAGATGGCGGAGGTGCAGGTGCTCGCCAGACAGGCGCTCCAGCAGGTGAGGTCGGCGATCAGCGGCTATCGGGAGGTCGACCTGGTGGGGGAGACGGAGGCCGTCCGCGCGGTGCTCGACGCGGGGGGAACAAGGACGGTCACCACCGGGCTGGAGGGGCTGGACCTGCCGCCGCGGACAGCGGCGCTCGCCGCCTGGGTGGTGCGCGAGGGCGGCACGAACGTCCTGCGGCACAGTGACGCCCACGAGTGCCAGATCGGCTTCACCCTCACCCGCGACAGTGCCGCGGGTCCCCGGACGCTCGTGGTGGAGGTGTTCAACGACCGAGCCCGGGGCGGCGGCCAGGACGGGAGGGAGTCGGGCCACGGGCTCGCCGGTCTGTCCGAGCGGGTCGCCATGGGCGGCGGCACCCTCTCCGCGGCCCGCACCCCGGAGGGGGGCTTCCTGCTCCGCGCGGTCCTGCCGCTCTGACGCCCCGGTTCAGCGCGTGCCCACCGAGGCGAAGGCCGCGTCGATGTCCTCGGTGGCGCCGTCCCCGCCCGCGGTGTTGATCCCGAGCATGAACGCGCCCCGACCGTCGTCCAGCTCCACGATCACGAAGCGGCCGTAGGTGTCCCCCGAGTCGCTGCCCATGGTCGCCCCGAAGGCGGGCAGCCCGTCCACGTCGGTCTCGCCGGAGGGCTCGGCCCACACGCCGCCCTCGGCGGCCAGGTCGGCCGCCATGTCCACGGCCAGGCGTACTCCGGCCACCGCGATCGGCTCCACCGAACCGAGTTCCTCGGTGCCGGTGACGATGACCGCGTCCGGGTCCTCGGCCGGGCCGAGGACCGCGTAGGAGGAGTACTCCGAGGGGACCTCCTCGTCGCCGAGCCTGCGCCATTCCTCACCGGGCAGCTCGTAGGCCAACCCGGCCGGGGGGTCCGCGCCGTTGTCCGTCAGGCCCTCCGTCTCCCCTGCGCCGTTTTCACCACCGTCGTTCTCACCGCTGTCGCTCCCCTCCGCGCCACTGCCGTCGGCCGCGTCGCCGCGCTCCTCGGCGGACTCCGAACCCGAACCGGACAGCGGTCCGCCGTCGGAGAGGAACCAGCCGAGTCCGGCCGCGGTGACCAGCAGGAAGACGAAGGTCACGACGAGGGCGAGGGTGAGGGTGACCCGACGGGCGCTGTCGGGCTCGCGGCCGTCGGTGCGGGGGCGGGGACCGATACCGCGTCGGTCGCCGCGGTCCGGCGTGTCCGGTCCTGGTGGCATCAGGGGCTCCTGTGTGCTGTTGGGGGTTCCCGGGGGTCGGGGTCCACAGAAGCACTACCCAGACCGGGGGGTACGGAGCCGGGCGGCCGTGGCCGGATCGGGCCGCTTCTGGGTGGCGCGGCCGGGCAGCACTGCCACGCGGTGCGGCCGGACTCCGCCCTCCCGGGCGTGCCGGAGGGGTCTTCGGCCCGTGGACCGGGAGGGGCGGACGGCCTCAGACGTGCCAGGGGGCAAGGGGCAGCGGGGACCACAGGAGGTGGGGCTCGGGCACGTCGCGGGGCGCGGGCAGCACCGCGGGCGGCAGCCGGTACTCGGCCGGGAGCGGATCGGTGGACCACGCGCGCCGCGTCCCGGGGGCCCCGTCCCGCGGTTCGGGGGGACCGGGCACGGGCCCCGCCGCGCGGGGAGGCCGCTCGGGGGCGGGGCCGGGGACGTGGGGCGTCCCGGCGGGGGGACCGGGGCCGTCGCCGGGGAGGGGGTGCGCGGAGCGGACCGGTCCGGCGGGGACCGCGGGCGCCTCGGACAGCCCGAGCACCCGGTCGATCTCCGCGGGGCTGAGCGGGCGGTCGGCGTCGGCCACCGCGATGAGCACCTCGGCGTACAGTTCGATCTCGTCCAGCGCGACGTGGTCGTGGAGGTGATCGTGCAGGTCGAGGCTGTCGTTCACGTGAGCTCACCCCCTGGGACAACGGTGTCGCGACAGGACGGGGCACCCCGCGCCGGAGTGCCGTGGGTACGGGTGCGACGGGTCCGTGCCCACGCGGGCGTGAGGATTACCAGGCTACGCGCAGGGGAGACCGGCGCGCATGACCCGTGAGGACCAGGCGGCGGAGTCACCCGGGTTAGCCAGGAGGGCGACCCCGCCCGGGCGGGCGCGGTGCTTTCGGGCCACCGCGCCGACGCCCCGGATACGACTTTCGTCCCCACCCGGCGTGATCTTGTACTTATAGCGAGTCTCGACCGTCCAACCTCGCTATAAGTACAAGATCATCGCTGGTCAGGGACCCAAGCATCACACTGGCGACATTTCCGGTCGGGCCTGGGCCGGGTGATGTCTGGCGCTGGAGGTCGAGTCCCCGCGGTGCGAGCCGTTCC
>NZ_CBDRFA010000076.1:0-39384 GCF_965343085.1 Nocardiopsis synnemataformans
TGACCTGCGGAGGATCGGGGATTTGAACCCCGGAAGGGGTTGCCCCCTAACCGCATTAGCAGTCTTGTAAGCGTTCTGATTGGCGGTGATTGGCCAACGTTGGCGACGGACGTTTTCCCAGCTAGAACCGGGTATTCGACCGTTGGCTGACGTTGGCCAGAACCGACAACTTACGAACCCATTGGCCTCACAATGGCCTCACAACCGGCCAATGAATCCCCAGATCGCAGGCGGTCCACGAATGCGTCCAAGCACACCAGCGGCACCCGCCGAGAGCGCCCGATCTTCACCGACTCCAGAGCTCCGTTCTGGATGAGCGCGTTGACGGTCGTGCGTCCTATGCCGAGCACGTCGGCCGCTTCCGCGGTAGTGAGCAGACGTCGCTCTGGCAAGCGGTCTCTTGCAGGAGAAGCGCTCTCCGCCCGGGCGGCCTCGCGCACCGAGTCCAAGAGCAACCGGACGAACTCCTCAGCGGCCTTTACGGCCTGGCCCTCGCGCGCCAACGCGCCTCCGAACCATCACGATCGCCCGCATCTGGGTGATCTCTCCCAACAAGCAGAACGGCCCCGCCCGGTGCTTCACCACCGGCCAGGGCCTTGAACAACCACCTGACCTACCAGGAGTTGAACCGTGCCTACCGTACCGCGCCCCGAGCGCCCCGCTCAGCCGACCGAGGCGGACACCCTCCGCGCCCTCCTCGATGCCGTCGCCAACCTCCTCGACGTCCCCGTCATCTCCGTCATCTCCGGCGCCTCGATCGCCGACCGGCACCGCGCCGTCAATGACCGGGCCATCATCGCCAAGGTCGCCATCCGCGCCACGTTCACCTACATGGACCCGGCCGTCGCCGTCGAGTGGATGCGCGAGGAGCTGGCGCGGCTCGAAGGCGGTGCCCTGTGACTGCCCCCGTCGAGCGCATCCGCGCCGCCGTCGAGGTCGCCCAGGACATCCAGGGCATCTCCGGGCGGGAGCTGCTGGAGGACCCGACCACCACGCCGGACCCGGCGGTCGCCGGACTGCGGGGCCGTCTCCAGCGCCGCCGCCAGCGGGCCACCCTCCGACACCGGCACCGTGCGGCCCGCCGCCGGGAGCGCGCTGTCGACTTCGACGCGGAGATGGTCGACCGCGGGAAGCGTGCGCTTCGGGCCCGCCAGGTCGCCACGTCCCCGGCCCGCCGGGCGGCGAACCTCCAGCGGCTCCAGACCGCCGTCGTGATCGTGGCGCTCCCCGTGATCATCGCCCTGGGGTCCGCTTCCACGAGCGCGGTCCACGCCTTCATGGTCACCTACGCTGCCGCGTCCGCCGCGGTCGCCTGGGCGGTGGAGCCCGGGATCATCACCCTCGTCTCCGGCATCATCATCGTCCGGGCCCTCATGCGCATCAACGGCGCCACCCCACCCGGCACGCTCGCGTGGATCGAGCGGGGCGCGCTCGCCTCCTCGGTGGTGATGTGCGCGGTCGGCTCCGGCCCCGGCGCGATCGTCGCCCCGGTCGGTGTCGCCGTCGTCGCCCTGGCTGTGGAGCGCATCATCACCGGCATCGCTGCGGCGGACCTCGGCGGCGCGGAGATGGCGCTCCTCGATGAGGGCCAGGGCGCGCATGCCGAGGAGGACCACGCTCCGAACGCACCCCGGCCGCGCGTCCCGTTCCCCGCGGTGTGGGTGGCGGTGGACGCGCGGAGGCAGGTGCGCGTCGGTGGCGAGCGCGCGGAAGGCCGCCTCATGCCGGGCACGCGCGCGCTGCTGCCGGTTCGGTGCGCGGCGCGCGAACAGGTCCAGGATGCGCACGCGCGCGGGGATGCGGCGGTGGCGGCGTTGCGCGGGTGGAACGCGGACAGCGCGCGCACGCGCATCACTCCCGCGCGCCCCGACGCGCCTACGCCGCCCCGTGCGCGCACCCCACGCATGCAGGACGACCAGCCCACTCCCGCACCGGCGCGCACGGATGCGCACGCAGACGCACCCCAGGAGGAGAAGGGCACGCGCCCGGCCCCGGTGGATGCGTGGATCGACGCCGAGGCCGCGCGTGGGATGCGCGACATCGAGGCGCACGTGAACCGCGGGGACGACGATGGTCAGGGCGACGCGCGTCCCGAGCCCGAGCCAGACGCGCCGGACGCGCCCACGGGTGCGGTGCGCGCGGCCAAGACGCGCGGCAACGAGTCGAGGGCGCGCATCCTCGCGCACCTTCAAGAGCACCCAGACGCGAAGCCTGCGGAGATCGCTGAGGAGGTGGGCCTGAGCGCATCTCAGGTGCGGCGCCACCTGCGCATACTGACGGGCGAGCAGCCCTGACCGTTGGTAGCGGAAGGCCCCTCTTCGGAGGGGCCTCCTGCGTGCCAGACCTTGCCGTCTCCGTTGCCCCAACCAGACCAGAACGGCGTGACCATGACGGCATGAGCGAAAACGGCGACCTCCGCGAGAACGAGATCCTGTTGGCCGATCTCGAAGACGGCGTCAACTTCTCCTATCCCATGACCAACAGGATGGTCTCGGGCACCATCTTCTCGTTTCGGGAAGACGCCCACAGCTTCCTCAGGGAGACCGTGGAAAAGCTGGTGGAACAGAAGGGAGAGGAAGTCATAGCGGAGGAGAGGCCCGCCCATGGCGGCAGGGCGGTCGCCCTGAAGCCTGCGTGGCATCACCAGCTTGAGCATAGGGTGGATCTGTGCCTCTGTGACGCTATGAACTGAGGCGCCCGTGCGGGTCGGGCGCCCTGTCGCGCTTCTGCGTCCTTCCCCGCTGTCGTCCGGCCGGGGTACACTCGGCGCGGATGAGTACTTAGGTACCCAGAGAGGCCCCGGGGAGGGATACCCCGGGGCCTCTCTGGCGTTCTGGACTACCCGTGGCGGACGACTCCGAGCAGCGCGGACCACTCCGCGCCGGGCAGCAGGAAGTGGCCATCCTGCGGGTTCTGAGAGTCGCGCACGGCCGCGGTGCCGTCGCCCGCGTCGGCGTACTCGACGCAGTTCTGCGGGTTGCTGTAGCTGCTCTTGCGGAAGGCGAGCTCTTCGGTGGATGAGTACATCGGTGTTCCTAGCTGATCAGGGACCGCAGATGCGCGGGCACGCTATCCGGGTCCGTGGCCTTCGACACGAGTCGGTCGAAGATCTTGCGGTACCGGTCGATCTCCGGCTTCTTGTCCAGGTACAGGCCGTCGGTGTCGGTCTCCAGGAAGACCATGGCGGCGGACGGATCGCCGTACTCCATGATGGCGAAAGGCCCACCCATCCCGGGATGAAGCCCAATGCGGTCCGCTTGCAGGAGCTGGATCGTCACGCTGTTGGCGGCCTCCGCGAGGCCTGCGAGGTGCTCGACTTGGCGGCGATGCAGGGCCGTGTCGGTGGCGGCCAGCATCTCCAGGGCCCGCACGTCGATGATGGCCCACACGTCCGGCGGGTCCTCGCGGGTGAGGAGTTGCTGGCGTTGCACCCGGGCCTCGACGACGCGCTCGACGGCGTCCGGGTCTCGAATGAGGGTGGCCTGTGCGACCGCGGCGGCGTATTCGGGGAGCTGGAGCAGGCCCGGGACGAGCTGAGGTTCCCAGAGTCGGAGGCTGGTCGCTCCGGCTTCCAGTGCGGTGTACGCGCCGGTCAGCACGTCGTCGTAACGGTTCCACCATCCGCGCTTCCGGGACTGGCGGGCCAGGTCCAAGATGGCTTCCCGTTCGCGTTTGTCCGTGACTCCGTAGATGTCCAGGAGCGCGCGCACGTCCGTGACGGCTGGGCGCTTCGACCGACCAGTCTCCAGGTTCGAGACTTTCGTCGACGACCATTCGAGCCGATCGGCGGTCTGCTCGATCGTCATGCCCGCATCGAGACGCCTCGCTCGCATTTGTGCTGATAGTTGGCGTCTGGCGACGGGTGGACTGCTCACATCGACCTCCTCGGGAACCGCTGCTGATCGTATCGCCGCTGGGCCAGAACCGGACATTTCGCAACTCCCTATCGCGATGATGCGAAACACCGTATCGCGACGAAGGTCTTGCGAATCGAAAGTTTTAAATACAAGATGGGGGCGTACTCATCCCGCCGCCCATCCAGCGGCATCCCTACCGGAGGTACGCCATGCGCTACCTGCACCCGGCCGTGCTCGCCACAGTCCGCCAGCTCGCCGAGGACCGCATGCCGTGGCGCCGACCGCGCCGCGCCGCCCGAGTCCGCGGCTTCCTCGTTGGCCGCCACCGTCGCGGCCCTTCCATCGACGTCCTGTACCGCGCGCTCGCCGGACTCCGGCAGCTGGAGGTGGTGGCGGCATGACGCGCGTCTGCGACATCCAGGAGCTGGCCGACCTCCCCGCCCTCACCGCCTGGGCAGCGGCGCACGGCACCCGCGTGACCTACCTCGGCCCGACCCTGGAGGGCGAACCGCTGTACGGCGCAACCCGAGGCCCGGTCACCCGCGTCGCCCGGGAGCACTGCCCCGACCCGCACCCCCGGCCGCTCGCCTGGTACTCGCCTCTGGAGCGCCTGGAGCTGGCCCGGTGAGCCCCGGCCTGGAGGACGCCCTCACCGCACTGCTGCGGGGCGAATGGATCCTCACCACCCGATCTACCGACGACGGCGACCAGGTCCTCGTGGCCCACCGCCCGGTCGGATGGGTCGGTCCAGACCCCGACGCGGAGCTGGTCGCTTCCACCCACACCGAGATGCGGGCGCTGCTGGCCCGCAGGTACCACCAGAAGGAGCAACGACGTGACGACCCCCGACGGCATGACCTCCGATGAGAAAGCGATTCTCGCCCTCATCGCCGCAGCCGAGGAAGCAGGCCTGGACGCGGTCGCCGAGATTCCGGACTACGCGCCACCGTCGAGCGTGGACATCCGCGTCGTGCGTGACGGCCGGGTGGCCGCTGCGGTCCGGGCGCGGATGGACGGGCCTGCCTGGCGGGTGGAGGTGCCCGCCCGGCCGCGCGGCGTCCAGGGGCGGCGGGTGTTCACCCGCTACCTCGGCCGGATCGGCGAGACCATCACGGCGGACACGGTGCGGGCGGTCTGCCTGCCGTGGCTGGCCGAGGTTCCCGACACGGGGCTGGAGCCGATGCCGATCCCGCCCCGGGTCCGCGAGGACGTGCCGGAGTGGATGCGCGTCGGCTGGCGGGCGCGCAGCTCCGCGCTGGGCGGTGTCCGATGAGCAGCTGTTCGCACTGTCACACCAAGATCCAGGGGTCGGGGTACCGGCGGAACGGCGTCACCTACTGCGGCTCTGAGTGCAGCAACCAGGACGCGATGGACGTCATCGCGCACCTGATGGGTGCGAACCCCGACCTCCTCAAGGACGCCGCCGACAGCGACGACTAGACCCCCGCGCGTCCGGAGTTCCGTCCCGGGCGCGCGGGCTCCAGACGGCCACCCGCGTGTAGGGGGCGCGCGCGGTGGCCAGCGGGACCGTAGGGGGAAGAAGATGTGCAACTGCGGTCCCGCCTACACGAAAGGGCGCCCCGCCCCTCCCAGTCCGGGAGAGGCGGGGCGCCTGCATGTCGCATGGTGGCCGCATCCGGCCAGCCACCACGCAGACCACCAGCGCGTCCCTACTCTCAGACCACACACCCTGATCGGAGCCACCATGCCTACACGTGCCCTACCCCTCGCCATGTTCGCCACCGTGCTCGCTGCGACCGCCTGCACCGGCCAGCAGGAGGAGCCCGCTATCGACCCGATGCAGGAGATGGAGGAGTACGAGCAGGAGGGCAGCGGAGGAGAGGACACCGGCCAGACCGCGACCGCCGACCTCGGCGACACCGTGGACCTGGGCGACGGGCTCACCATCTCCATGGTCGACCTCCGGCGCGAGATCGCCGAGGACGGATTCAACAGCACCACCGGCGAAGAAGGGGCCTTGCCCTACGTCGCGTGGTCGTGGGAGTTGACCAACAACACCGGGGCCGACCTCCAGCTAGGCGGAACCACGTCCGCCTGCCACGTCGGCGACCCCCTCGCCGAGACGGAACAGCCCCACCTGGGCACGTCGCTGAACCCGCCCGACACGCTCGCCGACGGGCAAACCGCCACGTGGGAAGCAGACTGCTGGATGGACGAGGAAGAAACCGCACTCCAGTACACCCTGGACCTGTACACCCCGGACAGCACGCTGCTGTACACGGTCACGTTCGCCGGGGACGTCCCGTAACCCTGGACATGACGAAGGCGCCCCGCTCCTCCGCGTGGAGGAGCGGGGCGTTCGCGTGGGCGGGTCTACTCGGCTCGGGCCTGACGGCCCTCCCAACGCCGGAGCAGGTACGCCAGCAGCGGGGCACCCACGCCCTGGACCAGGGCGCCGATGGTGACGGCCTCCCCGGTGGACAGGGTGTCGACCATGCCAGTCGCGACGACGAGCATGATCACGGCCGCAGTGCCGCTGATCGTGGTCTGGCCCAGGGTGCGCAGGCCACGCATGAGCGCGTCGCGCCGGGTCTCGGCGGGGCTACCCGGGGTCGGGGTAGGAGCGGCGTGGGTCATCGGAACTTCCCTTCGTCATCGAGGGCGGCCTGGAGAGCGAGCGTCAGCGGCGACCGCTCGGCGGTGAACTCCACCCGGCCGCTGTTGTAGACGGCGCGGACCGACGGCCACACCCCGGTGGCCTCCGCGCCCACGTGCTCCTGGAGAGCGTGCACCGTCACGGACCCGAGCAGACCGTCGACCTTCACGCCCAGGCGGTGCTGGAGGATGCGGGTCGTCATGAACGACCAGACCCCGTCGACGCGCACGCCCAGGCGGTGCTGGAGGAGTTCGATCGTGGCCCGGTCCATCCGGCCGGACGGCCGCCGGGCCGGGACCAGGGCGGCAGCATCGGCCGCCACCGCCAGCTCCGCGCCCGGATCCGGGGTCGGCTGTGGCGTCTTCGCCATCAGCTCTGGACCTTGGTGATCTTGGTGGTCAAGGTCGCGCCGACCAGGGCCCCGGGGTCGACGGCACCGCCACCGCCCGAGGGCTGGCCGTACCGTTCCGCGGTGTAGCGGGCGTGCGCGCGGTGCAGCTGCTCCAGCGCGTCCGGGGTGACCTCGTTGCCGTAGTGGGGCAGGGCCGCGCTGCCGACGTAGTCGCGGCACAGCCGCAGGCCCTCCGCCGTCGCGGGGCCGTAGTCGCTGTCGATCGCGCCGACCGCGTCGCCGAAGCCGCAGTTCTTGATCATGAGCTGGAGCAGCTTTACCCGCGGGCCGCTGTCGCCGAGCTTGAGTCCGAGCATGTCGTCTTCCTCCGTGGTGATGGCCCCGGGGGGCTTGGTGAAGGTGCCGTCCTGGACCAGCGCGTACAGCGGAGATCCGGGGCAGCTAGTCGAGATGAAGTCGCGGTGGCCGAGGACCGTGGCGGCCATGCCGTACTGGTCCATGAGCCAGGCGCGGAGACGGCGCACACCCTCGATCTGGGCAGCGGTCGGGCGTTCGTTGCCGCCGATCATCAGCGACACCGAGTAGTAGTCGCGGTTCCCGGCGGTGGTGCCCTGGGCGGCCTGGTAGCGGCGCACCCCGCGGCCCTCGAAGATGTTGCCCTCGACGTCGACGCCGAAGCTGTACCCGAGGTCGGCCCACCCCTGTCCGAGGTGGCTGGAGCGGACGCCCTTCCAGTACGAGACGCACTCGGCGTGGTTGTCGAGGCTGGTGGCGTCGCCGTTGTAGTGGATGACCAGACCCTTCTTGGGGTCGGCGTAGTCGGCCGGGCTGGTCGCGGACCACCCGAAGTAGGTCCGTGGGTAGTCGATGGCCAAGACGTGCCTCCAGAAATGAGGAGGGCCCCGGCATCAAACCGGGGCCTCGGGTGACGGTGGTAGTGCGGGGGGCGGAGGATCCGTGTCCCCGAGCAGGGACGGGTCTCCTCCCTGGGAGCGGTACAGATCCCGGGTGCGCATGAGCTGCTCGCGGTACCACCAGGCGCGGATGATCGCGCGTTCGGCGGCGTCCTCCGCTGCGGTGACGCGTTCCTCGGCGCGGGCCCGCGCGTTCTCGGCGTCGGCCAGGACGTCGCGCTCGATCGTCCGCGCGCCCATCCGCCAGGCCTGGATGACGCTGATCAGCTTGATGACGCCGAGGATCGCTGACCCCCCGAGGATTCCGCCGATGAGTTCGGCGCCGCCCATGAGGCCCTCCAGGGTCGGTGTGGTCAAGGTCGTGCGCGCTCCATCTCCAGTGCGCCGAGGGCGGACGTGTCGCGCCACCGGATGAGCAGCGGGATCACGAGCGTGGTGAGTAGGGTGGCCAGTCCGATGCGGGTCATCACGTCGGGGGTGGTGATCCACAGGGCGGCGGCGTAGACGAGCAGGCCGCCCATGACGAAGGGCAGCCCCACGAGTTCGCCGGTCCACCGGCGGAAGACGGTCCCGGTCAGGGAGATCACGCTGCCGGTGATGAAGAAGCCGCCCCAGACGTAGGCGACCTGACGTCCGGCGACCTCGATGACGGGCACGGACCCGAAGAAGGTGAAGGCGACCCCGGCGATGAGGATGCCGAGGTGGAAGCCGATCCACAGCGGCCGGTGGCGCCTCCGTCGGTCGATGCGTTCTGAGCTGGTCATAGGCGGTCCAGGTCTAGATGGGCAGGGGTCCGGGGCGGAGCGCCCGCGGAGTGGTGGGAACCGGTGGTGGTGCGGCCGGGCCGATCCATTCGCCGGTGGCGACGGCCAGGTGGGACACCCACATCGGGGCGGGGACGCGACCGAGTGCCAGATCCATCGCGGCCCTGGTCTCCGGGCCGGGCACGCCGTCGACCGGGGACAGCCCGCGCGTGCTCTGGAAGGACTGGACCGCGGACAGGGTCGCGTTGCCGAAGTCGCCGTCGGCGCCCGCGGGCCCGAGGTCGTACCCGAGGTCGAGGAGTTCGAGCTGGAGGTCGCGGACCTCGGTCCCCTGGTCGCCCCAGTAGAGGGTGTTGCGTTTGCGGAGCCGGTAGGCGGTCAGGTCCATCGGTCCGGCCGGTGCCTGGGTGAACACCATCTGGCGGGGCGCGTCGGGCTGGTGGCCGGGGTAGAAGCGGACGGTGGTGGACGTGCCGGTGCACGCCATCTCCACGCGCAGCCACTGGGCCGGGCCGGGAGCGGGGCCGGAGAAGCTCGCCGTGTGTTCGGCGGCGGCCAGGTCGTTGGGCTGGAGGCGGCTGCCGATCTGGGCGCTGGCGTTCTCGTAGGTGACCAGGCCCATCCCCGCCAGCGCCGCCACCCAGCGGCGTTCGCCGGTGCTGTGGGGGATGGACGGGTGCCACAGGTAGAAGCGGATGCTCCAGGGCGCGGCGGGCAGGGTGACCCGTAGCCGCGGGGTGTCGCCCCGGTGGTAGCCCGAGGAGATCCGGATGGCGGGGCGGCCGTGCACGGTGTACGCGTCGTCGTAGACCGCGCGCGGACCGGCGCTGCCCAGGGTGATAGTGCCCAGAGCAGCGGACGCCGCCAGCGTCGCGGCGCTCACCTGCACGCCCGGCTCGCCCGACAGGGTGTTGTCCAGGAGCAGGCTCACCGGATCATCACCTGGACCGTGACGCGAGTGACCTCATCGGCCTCGGTGCCGCGTTCGACCCCGACCGTCAGCCCGGTGTCCGCAGACACGGGCGCGTCCGAGGTGATCCGGGACCTGGCGGTCGTCGGCGTCAAGGTGACCGCTCCGACCGGGGTGTGCACGTCCGTGTCCGGGTCGACGGTGTAGACGGTGACGGTGAGCTGGCCGGAGGCGACGGCGGCCTGGGCGCGGATGGACGTGATGGTCTGGCCGCGGCCTTCGTCGTTCCAGTACACGTGCGGGCTGATGCGGTCCTCGGTGACTTCCTCCCCGCCCCACATCAGCGGGTGCGAGGTGGCCACGACTTCGCCCGGGTCGGGCCCCGTGCCAGCCCCGTCCTCCAGGGCGGTGACCCGGGTGTCCAGGGCGGCGGTCACGGCGGGCCACTCGGTGCTGGCGACGATCCACTTGTGCAGCTCGGGCGGGTCGTCCACGCCGTCGAACTCGTCCTCGGCCTGGCCGAGCAGCAGCTGCTGCACGCTGTCCGGCCCCCGGAAGCGGGGGATGCGGCCGTACCCGTTGGCGGTGATCTCGGTGACCATGGCGCCCTGGTCGTCGAGCAGGTCCGTGATGCGGGCTCCGGTGCCGGTGTCGTAGGCCCACAGTCGGGCGCCGGGCACGAGCACGGCGGCGTACCCGAACATCTCGGGGGTCAGCTCGTGCTGGGCGCCGGGCGCCACGACGAAGTCAGACGGGCTGTTGCCGAACCAGTACCGCACGGCTCACCACCTCCTCTCTGGTTCGCAGGTCAGACGACATAGGTGATCCCGTCCAAGCTCGCCCAGTCAGGGTCGTACTCGGTGAACAGGATGAGCTGACCGGAGGTCGGCGAACTGACCCCGGACTGGAGTTCCAGACGCGAGGTGTTGCCGCGGGTGGAGGCGGTGCCCCCGCGGCGGGACGTCGAGGGGACCGCCCAGCCCTGGGTCTCGGTCACCCGCGCGAAGGCCGGAACCCTGGCGATCACGTCGCCGTTGGGGATGGGCTGGCCTCCGTTACGGCCGATCCGGCCCCGCATGCGGATGATGCCCGGAGCGTCCCAGCGGACCTCGGGCGCGTGCCCGTGCCCGGGGGTGCCGTACCCGGCGGCGAGCACGACGGGAACCCAGTCGGTCGGGTAGGAGGTGTCGGACACCAGCCGCCACACATCGCCCAGGAACACCCGGACTTGGCCGGTGTCGGTCTCGGCGATGAGCATGCCGGGCCACGGGTCGGGGGGTCGGGCCTGGGATGTGCAGGGGATCGCGCCGGTCGGCGTGGTCCACTGGCGCACGGACAGGTCCAGGTCGCCGGGGGCGACGACGGCCGAACCTCCGGCGATGGTGTACCGACCCAGCACCACATCCCACGTCCCGGACGGGTCGCGGGTCGGGGCGGGCCAGGACGACGATCCCGGGGTGCCCTGGATGATGTGCGGGTAGCAGCCCGCGGCGGCGGTGTCCGCGCGGATGACCACCAGGTCCCGGCGCGGCTGGCTCGCGGCGTTGGGCGGGACCGTGATCGGAACCGGTGCGTCGGTGCGGTACCACCAGCCGCCGACCATCGCGTAGCCGGTCCCCAGGGTGAGCTGGCTGCTGGCGTTCGCGGTCAGGGTGAGCTGGGATCCGGCGTCCGGCCCGGACGCCACGGCACCGTCCGGGGCGTGGCGGCGCATCAGCCGGGCGTAGGACGTATCCGCTGTGATGGGGCTGGTGGTGAACACCCCGTATTCCTCGGCCACGGTCACCTCCTGTTCTGGAGCGAGTCGACATCGCGGCGCAGCCGGGCGACGCGCTTGTAGATGGCGGGCTGGTCCTGGGCGTCGCCGATGGACGGCTCGACCCGCGGGCCCGCGTCGGGGGTGCGGGTGTACTTGACCTCGCGGATGATGTCGGCGACGTCGCCGATCTCGGTCTCGGCGACCACGACGTCGCCCAGGGCGTAGTCGCGGCCCCACCGGATCGCGTCGGTGTCGATCGGCTCGAAGGTGACGCTGGCCTTCCCCCCGGCCTCGGCGAACCGCTCGTCCGCGGACTGCTGGGCGGCGGCCGTGGGGTCGACGTAGTTCTCGTCGGCGGGGGAGGCGGCGGGATCGACGTCGCGCCGGTCGATGAACTCCTCACGGACCAGCCCTGGCCAGAGCGGATCGCGCTGGGCGAACCGGTAGAACCGCCTCTGCTGGCCCTCGCCGCCCACGCCGACCACGATGTCGGTGACCTCCGGCGGCGTCAGCGAGTAGCTGTACGACCCGAGCGTGCCGAGGCCGGTGGAGAACCGCACCTCGGCCGACCGGTCGACGGGAACGTAGGGCTCCCAGACCAGGGACGTTCCGCGCTGCACGACCCGGAAGCCCAGGCCGCCCAGCTCGCCGATGCCCCACAGCGCGTCGAGGAGCACATCGAAACGAGTCTGGGACTCCAGCACCGGCCCCCGGCCCAGGGACGCGGGCAAGGACAGGTTGGCCAGGCGCCGCTCCACGCGCGCGGCGGGTCCGGCGTTGACGTCGATCAGCGTGCGCATCACCGTCTCGGCCGGGCCCGAGGTGACGAAGTGCGCGTCGTCCTGGGTGGCCCCGCTGCTCGGGATGTCCTGGGTCGGGCGCGGCCAGCACAGCCGCGCCAGCTCGGCGGTGTCGCTCACCCCGGTCACGGTGATGGTGTCCGTGTCGCCGTCGGCGGAGCGCTCGGTGGGACGGGCCGGGCCGGACATGAGGACCTCGCCGCCTGAGTCCACGAGCAGGATGCCCGCCCCGCCCAGCAGCAGATCCGCCGACGGCGAACCGGCGGGCACGCTGACCTTCCACGCGCCCAGGGCCAGGTGCCGTTCGGTGGCCTCCAGTTCGGTCTCGTCCTCGATCATCCCCGCCAGGGACAGGTCCGCGTTGCGGACCAGCAGCATCCACTCGTCGGTGCTCACGCGGTCAGCTCCCAGGGAGTGAGTTCCAGTTCCAGGCGCGACCCGGGGCCGAGGCCGGTGAGCATGATGTCCACGGTGTTCTCGCCGGGGGCGAGCGGCCACAGCACCGACCCCAGCGCGAGGTCGGCGAACCGGTTCACGCCCAGGCCGTCGCGGACGGTCTTCCTGCGGGGTCGGGTGTCGATGACGATCTGCTCGCCGCCGTCGAGCGCCGAGGAGAACTCCAGCTGCTGGCCGGTGGTCCGGTTGCGCATGGTGGCCGTTCCGGACAGCGGGCCGGTGATCGTCCACACCGGCCAGGACCGGACGGTGCCCGGGTTGCGGATGGTCATGCCCTCACCCACCACGTCCGAGTCCCGGACGCGCAGGGGCAGGATGGGCAGCCACGTCCCGCCGTCGGGCGGGTCCAGCGCCCACCGGTACGTGATGGGGTCGCGCTCCCAGTAGGGCTGGGCGGCCACCAGGGTGAGCCCGTAGGTAGCCCAGTCCATGCCGGTGTCGCCCCCGCCCTCGGGCCCGTCCATGCCGGACACGTACCGGGCCCGGATGCGCCGCCGCTGCCCGGTGTCCTCGGCCAGCTCCAGGACGCCGTCGCCCCCGCCGTCAGCCTCGGTCGGGCTGAACGCGGCGGCCAGGGCCCGGCGCTTGGCCAGCACGGCCGCGCGGGTGGGCGCTTCCAGGTAGATCGGCAGGAAGATCTCCCGGGCCTCCGTGCGGGTGCCCCGGATGACCGTGCCGTCCAGAAGGCTGTCGGACTGGTAGAGCTGGTACGTGGGCATGGCCAACCCGCGCACGCCCTCCAGGACCGCGTACCCCTGCCCGATGTCGGACAGGGGCACAGGCTGCCCGCCAGCGGCCGGGGTCCACGTGACCCGGGGCGGGCCCCCGATGTCCTCCCCCGCCACGATGACGTTCGGCGGGGGAGGCGGCGGGGTGGCGGGCAGGTACACGATCGGCACGACGTACCTCCTTACGGGACCGGGTGCAGGCGTTCCCAGTCGGACAGGGCAGTCACGACCTGGCGGGCGATCCGGCGGCCGTCGCCTCCGGCGATGTGGAACGTGTGGCCCTCGCGGACCCGGTGGCCCTGCCGTTCCAGGACGGAGATCATGCGGTCGATCCGCTCCTGCTGCGCTGCGGTGTAGACCGCCTCGGGGCGGCCGGTGCGGTTCTCCACCAGGGTCCGGCCGGGCTGGAGCCAGCCGCCGGAGTCGTAGAGCACCGACCCCCGACGGTCGTCCTGGGAACCGATCCGCCGGAGCATGCTCGTGCTGAGCATGTCGGAGGTGACCACGCCGCCCTTGGCCATGCCAGCCCAGGCGGGCCGGAAGATCGCCGGGTTCCCTCCGTAGTTGGAGGAGGCGCGGACGTTGTGGCCCTCGTTACCGCCGATGGTGGAGCGGCGGCCGGTGGCGAGGTTGACGTGCCGGGTGCCGTACACCAGGACGTCGCCGGGCTGGCGGCTGCTCACGCGCTGCATGCCGCTGCTGTAGTAGTCGCCGGTCCACGCGGTGCGCTTCGCGCGCTTGAGCGATCCGCTCGCCCCGGCCTGCGCGAACAACCAGCTAACGAACATGGCACACCACTGATCGTGGAGCCCGTACCAGGACGTGATGGCGTTGCGGTTGGACCCCCACGGGTTCTCCGGGAACTGGCCGACCGCCCCGCGGGCGATGGCCAGCACCCGGCCGGGGACACCCTTGGTGTTGCCCACCGGAGCGCCACCGCCACCGCCGAGGGCGTTGCCGTCGAGCCACTCCACGAGCTTGTCGCGGATGCTGCCGACCGCCATGTACGGGATGCCGGGCAGACCGGAGGTGCCGATGGTGGACAGGGCCCGGCGGATGGGCGTCGCGACCACGTTGATCGCGTCCTCCCACGAGCCCGCCCCGGCGAACGCCTGGGCGCCCTTCGTGGCCAGGTCCGTGAGCAGGGACCCGACGTCGGGCAGGCGCACCGAGGAGGTATCGCCTCCGAAGATGCCGCCCTGGGCGAACCCCTGGCTGCTCTGTCCCGCGTAGCGGCGCAGGGCGGACGTGCCGCCTCGCACGCCGATGGCGTTCCACCTCAGCAGCTCACCCCGCAGCGCCGGAACGCGCATGGCCTCACTGATGGCCACGCCCTCACCCTTGCGCATGGGCACGAGCTGGTCATCGCCCTGGCGCCACGTGCTGGTCCCGGGCAGGATGCCACCGCGGGCGAACCCCTTGGGCAGGGACAGGGTCTTGAGGTCGTCGGCCCCCACCAGCCCGGCGACCTTGTTCCACATGGGCACGATGCCCTCGTTGTAGACGCTCTCGACCAGGAACCGGACCGGCGCGCGGGCGGCCTTCTTGATGCCGTCCCACGCTTTGCCGATCGCTTCCTTCCCGGCGTCGAAGGCGTCGCCGACCCTGGCGATCCCCTCGCGCATGGGCGAGAAGATGCGGTCGCGCACGAAGGTCCACGCCGCGTTGATCGCGGCCTGGATTCCAGCCCAGGCGGGCTTGATCACGCGGGTCCACAGCCAGTTGAAGACCGGCCCCAGGGTGCCGCTGATGAAGCCGTTGATCGCTGCGAACGCGGGCTTGATGATGTTGTTCCAGGCCCAGGAGATGACCGTGCCGATGCCCTGGAAGGCGGGCTTGATGACCGTGTTCCACAGCCACATCACGACCGGGACGATGACGTTTTGGATGTAGGCGGTGTAGAGCCGGAACACCGGCAGGATCACCGAGTTGAACACCCAGGTCACCACGTTGCCGATGGCGGTGAACGCCGGTGCCAGGTACTGCTGCCACAGCATGGTCGCCTGCTGGCCCAGCCAGGACGCGGCGGCGCCGATCCCGGCGAACGCGGCATCGACCGCTGTGCGGAACCACGACACCTTGTTGTAGGCGAGCACGGCCGCGCCGATGAGCAGGGCGATACCGGCCACGACCAAGCCGATGGGGTTGGCCGTGAGCGCCGCGTTGAGCAGCCACTGCACGCCGGTCCACGCCACGGTGGCCACGCGGATCATCCGCTGGGCGACCGCCGCGGCGATGGTCGCGACCCGTGCGCGTCCGGCCGCCAGCGCCGAACGAGTCTGGGCGAGCGCGAGCGTGGTCCAGTGCCGGGCGCTGGTGAGCGCCGCTGTGCCCGCGGTGCGCACGGCGGTGGTCGCCGTGGCGATGCCGCCCCGCGCGGCGGTCAGGGCACGCTGGCCCGCTCCGCGCACGGCGTCACCCGCGTACATCGCCCGCAGCCGCAGCGTCTCCCAACCCGAGCGTGCGGAGCTGGCGATGCTGGTCGCCGCGGTCCGGGTCGCCGAGACGGCGGTGTCCATGCCGGTGCGGATCGCTCCGCCGATGGTCCCGGCCCGGCCGGAGAACGCCGAGGCGGCCACGCGGGCGTCGCGGAACCCGCCGATGAGGCGGCCGGTCGCGGTGACCGCGCCGGTCACCCCGCGGCCCACCAGACCGAGGGCGGTGGTGGCCACGCCCAGGCCAGAGACCAGCCCGCCCACGCGGCCCAGCAGCGGGCCTAGCACGATGGACCAGGCCAGCATGGACGCGACCGTGGCCTGCGTCTCCGGCGACATCGAGGTGATGACGCCGGACACGGTGCCCAGCACGGTGGCCAGGTGCGGGAGCATCTCCACGAGCACGGTGGCCACGTCGGTCAGGGCGCCGAAGACGGTGCCCAGCTGCTCCTGGCCCTGAGCCGAGTTGGTCCAGGCCGCGAACCGGGAGGTGAGCGATTCGATGGTGTCGAGGAAGGACTGGCCGTCGCCAGCGGCGGCCCCGAAGATCCCGGCCAGCCCCCTGCTCAGGTTGCCGCTGATGTCCAGGACCTGGCCGATGACGTCGACCGCCCGGTCCAGGGTGCCCGCCATCTGAGCGGCACCCTCCTCCGTCTGGAGGAACGCAGCCGCGCTAGCCAGACCGCCGGACGCCCACTCGCCGAACCGGGCGGTGAGCGGCAGCCCGACCTTGACCAGTGCAGCGATGACCGTCATCAGCGGGGCGACCGCCCCGTGGAAGCTGTCGGCGGTGTCGGCCGTGCCCTGGAAGATGTCGCGCATCTGCCCCTGGAACAGCGGCGTGCCAGCGGCGCGCACCGCCTCGGCGGCTAGGCCGTTGAGGCTGGTGGCCACCGTGCCCATCCCGGTTTCCAGGCCGGGCACGGACCGGGCAGTCAGCGTCTCCAGCTGTGCGCCGAGTCCGCCCAGGAGGTTGTCCTGGACGATGTCGCGCACGGGCTGGAGAGCGGAGCGGATGCCCCGCCAGGAGGTGACGAACTCCCGGCCGCCGTCGGAGAGACCCTCCATCGCCTCGGCGAGCTTCTCGGCATCGCCGTCGGCGACCGCGCTCATGGCGTCGCCCAGCCCGGACACACCCACCGCGAGCACGCCGATAGCGACACCGGCCACGCCCGCGGCGGCGGGCAGGGCCAGGATCGCTCCGGCGGCGGGGGCGAGCGCTCCGGCGACCGCCACCCCGGCCCCGGCGAAGGATCCGACCAGCTTGGCGACGGCGCCCTTCCCGGCGGCGGTCACGGCCGCGCCGAGGGTGCTGTCGATGCCGGATCCGATGGTGCGGCCGATGCGGGTACCGGCGTCGTTGGCGTCCACGGCCAGGGCGCGGGACAACATTTTGCCCAGGCCCGAGGAGCGCATGCGCTCGCCCAGGCCTGAGCCGATGCCGTCGCCGATGGCCCGGCCGGTGGACTTGCCGACCGGCGCGGCCGGGCCCAGCAGCATCGCCTCCAGCATGCGCTTGGTGCCGCGCATGGACGGGATCACCTGGAGGACTGCGTACCCAGCGTTCTCGGACATGGGGAGGTTTCACCTCCTCACGTCGCCGCCCCCTTGGCCTTGTGGCGCTGGAGGCGTTCCTTGTGCCGTTCGGCGTGGGCGGCCAGCCGGTCAGCCAGAGGAGGCCGCTCCGCGCTCCCCGCCTTCTTGTGCTTGGCCGGGTCGTGCGGCGGCCCCGGCCGGTCCGGGGACTCCTGCTCGGCGTGCAACTCCCACAGCCGCGCCAACTGGTTCTCCACCGGGATGAGCGTGCGCTGCCCGGTGGCCTCCCAGATGAGGGCGTCCCCGGGCAGGTACCGCAGCAGCACCGCCACCTTGCGCAGGGTCAGCCGGGTGTCGGGGCGCCACAGGTCCACCAGGTCCACCTGGTAGACGCGCTGGAGGTCGGCCTCCACCGGCCCCGCGTAGTCACGCAGGAGCCGGAAGAGGCGGGCTATTCCCCCGGGGACTCGAAGCCGTAGGTCTGGCCGATCAGCTCGGCGAGTTCGTTGAGGTCCTTGACCTTGGGCTTGAGCTTCGCCTTCATCGACGCCCACTGGTCGGGGCCCAGGATGCCGCGCACGGCCTGGATGACACGGCCGTCCTCGAACGCTTCGGCGACCTCGATGGACCACTCTTCGGCGCTGGGCGGAACGGAGTAGGTCTGGCCGCGCCAGGTGATGACCTTGGCCACGGCCACGTCGCCGGACATGGCCTCGGCGCGCGCGGCGACGACCGCGTGCGGCTGGGCCTCGTCCGGGGTCTGGGGCGGCTTGGCCGGCGCCTTCTTCTTCGGGGCGGCCTTGGTGGTCGGGGTCTTGCGGGGAGCAGCCATTGCGCAGGGTGTCCTTCCAGGTGTGCGCAGGGAAACAGGGTGAGAGACAGGTGGTGGGCGGCGCCCTGCGCGACACCGCCCACCACGATCAGGGGACCGCTACGGGCCGACGGGCGGCACGTAGGCGACGTCGGTCTTGTACTCGTCCCAGAGCTTCTTGTTGCCGTCCGGGTAGACCTGCACGGTCACCGAGTACTGGTTCGGGGTGTTCTCGGCGGTCTCGATTTCGCTGACCTCCCCCAACTCCACGGTGGGGATGTAGCGCCTCTTGACCTTGTCGCCGTCGCGCAGCTCCATGCCCATGCGGATCTTCTTGCGCTGGGGCACGAACACCTCGGACTTGATGACCCCGTCCGCGGACGTGCGCGTGGACTGGCCCGGGTTGATCAGCCCGAAGGTGACTGCGTTGTCCTCCAGCATCACGATGCTCAACGTGCGCTTGTGCTGGCCGTAGGTGGTGCGGACCAAGATCGAGCCCCACGCGAAGTGGTCCTCGCTGGACTCGTCCCTGGTTTCGGTCATGCCGTCGTCGCCGTTGAGCAGACCGGCGGGCAGCCACAGCACGTCCCAGTCCGCGGTCAGGTCGGTCGGCGACGGGGCGGTACGGGTGAAGTCGAAGAAGACATCGGCGTCAAGCCAGAAGTCCACATTTTCCGGGTTCCCAGCCATCGGCTGGACCTCCTTGATGGTGTCGGGTCAGGTGGTGCCTACGCGGCCGGGACGGGCCTGAGCGTGGCGTTGAGCAGCCCCGAACACATCGGGGTCTGGGTGTCGCGGTCGGTCGCCCGCAACAGCGACCCGGCCGGGCGCAGCCCCCGCAGGACGCGGTCGCGGTGGTCGGCGAGCAGGCCCAGGCACAGCCCCGCCAGGTCCCACGCGTCGTCCTCGGTCTCGCCCCAGGCAGTGATCCGGACCAGGTCGCGCACGGCCGCGGGCCAGTGCACGGGGGTGGCCCCGTCGCTGGCGACCAGGACGTAGGGCAGACGCCCCGGGCTCTCCGGGCTGTGGTCGGCCACCCAGCGGCGGGTGCCGACGGTGACGCCCTGGACGAAGGGCTCGGGCCGGTCGGCGAGCAGGCCCCGGAGTGCGTTGGTGACCGCGGCCCGGGAGTCGGGCAGCGTGTAGGCGGTCACGGCGGGCGCACCTCCAGCCCGGCCGCGCGGGCGGCCTTGGTCAGCGACCCGTCGACGGCCTGCTCGTTGGCGCCGGACGCCTCGGCCAGCGCGACCGAGGCGGCCTGCCGGTCGGTGCGGTAGTGGACGACCGTGACCTCTTCCTCGGCTAGGGCGCGCGCGTGCGCGGCGACGCGTTCCGCAGCAGCGTTGACGGCCTTGGCCATGTCCTCGGACCGAAGGATCTTGCGGATTCCCGCCCGGTCCAGGACCACGTGGACACCGCGCGGCATGGGCTTCACCTCCTACTGGGTGAGCACGGGGGCGGTGCGGGTCAGCGCGACCTTGAGGTGGTGGACGGCGCCGGTGAACGGGTCGGGCCACCGCATGGGTTCGCCGTCGATGTAGAGCGTCAGGCCGTTCCACTCGATGCGGTCGCTCGCCTCGATGTCGGCATCCACGCCGGGGCGGGTCTGGAGCCACCACCCGGCGGTCGCCCGGGTGCCGTCGTCCCCGGTCTCCTCGCCCAGGTCCTGAGACCTGCTGGCGATGTTGAGTCCGGTGAGCGGCAGCCGGTCCACCGCGTCGGGTGACCAGTCGGCGATGGGGTTGCCCGCACGGTCGTAGCGGACCCCGGCGCGGACCCGGGTGGCGGACTGGTGGAACAGGAGCTGGGTCATGCCCGGTCACCCCGCAGGGCGTAGCGGGAGACCGCGTCGGCCCAGTCCTGGGTCACGCCCACGGCGGACTGGGTGCCGAACGTCGTCGACTGGCCGTCCACCGACACCGAGGTCACGCCCTTGACGATGTTCCACGCGGCCTCGGCCTGCTCCAGCACCACGGCCTGGACGTCCTCGGGGACGACCTCGTAGCCGTGATCGCACGTGACCTTGACCGACCGGAGCCGGTCCGGCCAGCGTGACCACCGCCGAAGGACGCCCTCCGCTGACCACTCGAAGTCGCCAGCGTCGAGGGCCTGGCCGTCGATCTCCACCGCGGTGACGGCGCGCACTGGGCACGCGGGCAGCAGCAGCGTGGTGCTGCCGTCGCCGTTGAGCCACAGCACGTCGCCGTTCACCGGGGTGAAGGACACCGGGGCGACCGCGCCGAGGAACCGGCGGCTGGCCGCACGCACGCGGGCGACCAGCTTCGGGTCATCGGCTGGCACGCCCAGGACCTCGGCCAGTTCCTCGGGGTCAGCGAGAAGCCCCGCCGGAATCGCCATCGCCGTTGTCCTCCTTCGCGGCGAGGATCTCCTCGCGCTTGCCGAGGATGGTCGACCTCGCCTTGCCGTCGGCCTCGGCGTCCAGGACGCGCACGGCCTCGTCGTAGTCGGCGGTGTCCAGGTAGGCCAGGACCGCGTCGACCCCGTCGGCGGACGGGTCGAACGGGCCCGCGTTGGCGGGCGGTGTGGACCGCTGGGTGGACAGGGTGCGCGGCGTGCGCGGCTCCGGCGGGGTGTACCCGGCGGGTACGTCCTCGGGCCGGTAGCGGATGCCGTCGATGGTGACCATCTTGTGCTGGGGCATGGGGCTCTCCTTACGCTCCGGCGGGCTTGGTGACGACCAGGCGGTTCGGGCGCCACAGGACCTGGGCGGCCCTGAGTTCCGCCCTGACGTAGGTCATGTTGCGCTGGGCGTAGTCCTTGTGCTGGTTGAACGCCATGACGCTCAGGCCCTCACGGTCCAGGAGCGCGACCTGGCGGAAGTCGCCCAGCAGCGGCTCGCCCACGGTCAGGCGCTCGGACGTCACCCGGGGGCGACCCCACAGGGTGCCGGGCCCGGACTGGAACGGGCCCTGGCCGTAGAACCGGCCCTGGCTGTCCTGGAGCAGGTCGATCGCCTCGTCGTCCTCGGGCGAGAGCAGGATCGCGGTGACCGTCCCGCCCAGGCGGGTGACCCTCGTGATGGACTTGCGGATGGCCTTGACCAGCGCCATCACGTCGGCCGGGTTGTTCGGGTCGTACACGAACGTGGTGCCGTCGGCGACGGTGTAGGTCTGCTCCTGCACGCCGGTCGTGTTGAGGATGCCCCGCGGTTCCCCGCTGGCGCCGGTGCCGTTGAGGAGCTTGTCCTCCACCACCGAGTCCAGGCTGTAGCGCAGCTCGTTGTCCATGTAGGACGCGAACGCCGGGGCGTCGGCGAGCAGCTGGTTGGTGACGTCGTAGCCGTCCGCGTAGGTGTACACCTTCGCGTCGGCGAGCTGCGTGCTCATGTCCGACACGGGCTTGAGCGCGGCGGCGTCGGTCGGGCCGGTCGCCTCGGGCACGATCGCCGCGTTGCGGGTGACCCCGGTGATCTGCACGTATTCGAAGTTTCCGCCGGTCTGCCCGCGGCTGATGAGGTCGAGCAGGGTGAGCCGGTCGCGGTCGACCAGGTCGACCATGGGCATGCGGACGTTCTGAACCAGGCCGGTCGCCGAGGTGATGGTGGCCTTGCGTCCGGACGCCCAGTCCTCCATCGTGCCGACCTTGACGCGGCCGATGTTGATCGGCGTGCCGTGTCCGACACCGGACGGGTTGGCCTTCTGGAAGCGCTGGTAGGGCTCGGACTTGACGAAGGACTCGCCGAAGCTGGCGCTCTTGCGAGGCCGGGGCGGGGCCCCACCGCCGCCCTTCGCGCTCGGGGTGCCGGACTCGTCGTCGTCCTCGTCGTCGGGGGCGTCGCCGTCGTCGTCGGCCATGGCCTTGATCTTCGCGGCGGCGTCGTCGGCGGCCTTGATCTTGGCGCGCAGGTCGTCCACCTTGGCGGCGAGCGTGCCCGCCTCGGTGATCTCCTCGTCGGTCAGGTCGCGGGAGGCCGCGGCCTCTCCCAGCTCCTTGGCGCGCTTGAGCGCAGCCGCCAGCTGTGCCTTCAGGTTCATCATGCTCCGTTCAGGGTGGTCATCAGGTGGAGCCGTGCGGCGGCCTGAGCGGACCGGCCGGTCGACTTGGCGGGCGGGGTGTGCGGCTCGCGGGCCGGGTCACCACCGTTGGCCGTCTCCCTGGCGGGCTGGCTGGCGTGCTGCTTGGCGTCGGTGTCGTCTTCGGGGGTCGCGGCATCCAGGACAGAGGTGATGCTGTCGCGGGCCTTGACCAACCGGTCGTAGTTGGTTTGGGACAGGACCCTGCCCGCCTTCATGCCGCGGGTCAGCTCGGCGGCTTTGGCGGCGATCAGGTTCGTCTCCTGGTTGGCGCCGATCAGGCAGGGCCCGACCTCGTGCACCTTGAGCTTGCGCAGCTCGTAGTAGCCGCCCCAGCGGTGGTCCTTGACGTCGACCCAGCCGCCTTCGTCCACGTCGTAGGCGAAGCTGAACTGGGTGACTCGCCTGCCCTTGAGCAGGCGGTGGACCTGGGCGGCGGTGGCGTTCTCCTCCAGGTCCTCGATCTGGGCGGTCACCACCAGGCCCTCATCGGTCTCGGCCGCTTCCACGACGGAGCCGATGTGCGCGAAGGGGTCGGACCACTTGTGCGACCAGATCACCGGCATGGGGTCGCCGGAGGTCTTCCACCGCTCCAGGTCCTCGGCGAACGCGCCGCGGGCGACGACGTCGCCGTAGGAGTCCTCGTTGCCGAAGACGGACACGAGCGCGGTGAACTGGCCGGGCTGTAGGCCCTGGGCTTCGCCGACCGCCTTGACCTTGGCGGGGACGGTCTTGATGTACACGGGTCTCCCTCATCGCGAGTAGGTCAGGTGGCAGTGGCAGCCCGCGGTCTCATCGACCTCACCCGCCGAGTCGCCGGGGTAGCGCAGGCCGTTGGTGAACACGTCGTCGATGTCGACGGTCTCGCCGTTCTGGGCGGCGTGCGTGACGCGCGGGTTGGGGCCGCCGGTGCGCCAGGTCTTGCGGGTCAGCCCGGACGCGCGCGCGGCGTCCGTCCCGCCGAAGCTGAGCACCTCGGCGGCGGCGGTGACCGCGTGCAGGGTGGCCGCCGTGGCGAGCCCGGCGGCGACCACGCCCAGGGCGACGGGCACGTCTTCGGCGGCGGCGGCCTCCTCGACGCGCTCGGTCGTGCCCTGCTCGATGCGGTGGGCGTAGGTCGCGGCGGCGGTACGCAGCCATGCCACCATCACCTCGGCGTCCCAGCCTTCGGAGTCGGGGTTGTACTCGGTGAGCACGTCCCACGCGCCGACCTGGGCGAGCCGGTAGATCCACCCGGTGATCACCTCGGCCAGGGACGCCTCGCGGTCGGCCTGCCCCGCGATCCACAGGGCCGGGCTCGTGGACGGCAGCTCGGCGGCCTGGTCCTCAGCGCGGGCGACCAGCGCGGCCACGAACGCGTCCCGTTCGGTGTCGGCGTCGGCGAGGTCGTCGGGCCGGGCCTTGGTCAGGACCGGCCCCCGCCTTTTGGGGGCGGCGCCGTGTCCCTCGGGCTGGCGAGCCCGCCCACGGTGACGTTGAGCGGCACCACCAGCTCGTCGGCGTGCTCGATCGCGGGCAGGTTCGCGCGGGCGCGGCCCTCGCTCCGGAGCATCCACGGGGCGCCGATGGCGCTGGACAGGACGCGGGCCTGCTCCTCGAAGGACAGCCGCATCTTCGCCTCGACGTTGGCCTCGACGTACAGTGCCCGGCCGTCGGCCAGGTCCGGGGTCAGCATGACGTTGAGGACCTGCTCCCACAGGGTGATGAACGGGCCCAGCGAGTCCCGGTAGAGCATCTGCCTGTACTGCTCGACGTTGCTGTTGGTGCCCTCGCGTGCGCCCACCAGCTCCGGGGAGACGTGGTAGGCGCTCGCCACCTCGGCGTCCGTGAGCTTGCGCCCCTCCAGGTCGCCGGTGTCGCGCGGGCTGAAAGCGTCGATCTTCTTAACAGTCATGCCGTCTTCGAGGAGCGGCGTACCGCCCTCCTGCCCACCGCCCCGAGCGAACCGGCGCCAGGAGTTGATGAACCGGGTGCGCGCCTCAGACTTCCATTCCGGGGCGTCGGCCGGACGTTCGAGGACTGCTGGGATACGTGCGCCGTTCTTCCAGATCGACCGTCGGTAGGCGACCGCCTCACGGGCCTCAGCGAGGATGTCCTTCAACGTCTCCATCGGGCTCGTGCCGTTGGCGCCGCGCGAGGAATACCCGGCGTCGTACAGGTACCCGGCCGGGTCGTGGTCCTCGTAGCGGCCATCGGCTGACCAGACGCGGATGGCGGCGACCCGGTCCAGCCCATCAGCCATCAGTCGGAACCGGCGCGCGGGGATGCGGACCAGCTCCATGGAGCCGTCCAGGTGCGGGACCTTCTGCACGCACCACCGGTCGTAGGTCAGGAAGTCCACGAACACGCTGTGCCAGAACCGGGCCGGGGCGACCCGCGGTGCGGGACTGCCCAGCACGGCGGCCAGCGGGTGGTCGGTGACACGCTGCCGGTCGGTGTCGGACACCCGGTCGTACACGTGCAGCGGGATCGTGCTGATCTGCCGAGCGATGAAGTCCACGACCTTGCGCACCGACGGCTGGGTACGCCACACGTGGTGGGACCCGTGGTCGCCGGTCAGGTCGGTGAGCGGCACGCCGGGGTCGACCAGCTCGATGCCGTTCTGGGTGACGTAGTCGCCGAGCTGTCCGAGGGACTCGAAGCTGGGCACGTCACACCACCTGCATCCACAGCAGCGAGCCTCGGGGGATGACCACAGCCCCGTCGATCGGGGTGCGTCGCTCTCCCAGGACGAACGCGCCCTGGTCCAGTTCCACCTCGCGTCGGGTGACCCGGGCCAGAGTCCCGGCGATGGTGCTGCCGTCGGCGAGCTGGGCGTTGATCCGGCGGCCGATGTGCCTGCGCATCTGGGCCTCCTCTCGGGTCAGATGACGAGGACCTCGGCGTTCTCGTCGTCGTAGGCGGAGCGCTTCGGGGGCTCGCGCCGCATCACTTCGGAGAACGCCGTGGTCAACGCGGAGACGGCGTCGATCTTGTCGGCGGCCTTGGACTTGTCGGGCTTGACGTCACCGGCCGGGTTCATCTCCACGGCCAAGTTGTCGACCTGCCAGCGCACGAGCGGGTTGCCGCCGTTGCGCAGCAGCGGCAGGTTCTTCGTGCCCTTCAAGGTCAGGCGCTGGACTTCCTTGAGCGGGGCCGACTGGGACGCGTAGCCCTGGCCGACGCCGATCATGTTCGCGCCGTCCTTGGCCAGGTCGTTGGTCAGGCTGGTCGCGCCCCACCGGTCGAAGCCGATCGCCTGCACGTCGAACGCGACCAGGTCGGCGTTGATGTCGGCGCGGATCACGTCGTAGTCGGCGACGTTGCCCGGGGTGAGGCGGAGCAGCCCCTCCTTGGCCCACACGCTCGCCATCCCGGCCGTGCGCTTGTCCAGCGAGGCCAGGTTCTCCTCGGGGGTCCAGTGCCGCCAGATGACGTCGAACCCGCCGAGGTCATCGGGGAACACCCACGCCAGCGAGCACAGGTCCGACGTCGCTGCCAGGTCCAGGCCGCCGTAGGCTTCGCGTCCGGCCAGCGCCGTCTCGTCCACCTTCCCGGCGCTGCGGTCCCACGCGGCCAGGTCGATGTACTTGAACTCCTGCTTGGTACGGATGCCCAGGTGGAGCCGCTGGAACACCGCCAGATCCACCGGGGAACCCTTGGCCTTGGCGGCCTCGGCCGCGATGTAGGACCGCTGGGGCGAGATGCCGTAGCCCGGGTTCGCCTTCTTCCAGGTGGACTCGACGAACGGGTCATCGGACTCGTCCGCGGCCCACACCACGCCGTAGGTCGTGTAGTCGGTCAGCGCTCCGCGGGCGAGCTGTTCGATCCGCCTGCGCTTGCGGTCGTAGATGGTGTTGCGCTTGCCGGAGTCCGCCGTGGTGATCATGGCGATCAGCGGCTGCGACCGAGAGCCGGTGCCGGTCTCGATGGTCTCGACCAGGTCCGGCGTCTTGTGGACGTGCAGCTCGTCGATCACCCCGCTGTGGAGGTTCGCGCCGTGCTGGGCGTCCGCTGCGCTGGAGACGACCTCGAAGTAGCTGCCCGACTTGGGGTGGGTGATCTTGTCCTTGAGGGGCTTGACGTGCCCCTTCAACCCGGGCGCCTTCTCGGCGAGCTGCCGGATCGGCTTGAAGACGAACCCGGCCTGGCGGATCGTCGTCGCGGCGGCGATGACCTGGGCGCCCTGCTCACCATCCGCGGCGGTCATGTAGATCGCGATCCCGCCGAGGAGCGTGGACTTGCCGTTCTTGCGGGGGATGTCGACGTACAGGGTCCGGATGATCCGCACCCACCGGTCGGCGTCCTCGTCGAAGCGCACCCACCCGAACACCGGGGCCAAGACGTAGGCCACCTGCCACGGGTCCGGCCGGAGCGGCTGACCGGCCAGGTCGCCCTGGGTGTGCCGGAGCACCGCGAACGCGGCCAGGACCCGGTCGACCCGGTCGGGGTCGAACGCGGCCCCGGGCAGGTCGCGGGGTTCCGGGGTCTTGATCTTGGGCGGGCAGTCCGGGAGCGGGATGCCGCGGCTGATCAGGTAGTAGGCAACCTCGGGGCTGAGCTTGAGCTTGCGCAGCGTCGCGGCCGAAGGAAGCTCCACCTCATCAGGCGAACGGGTTCCCTTCGTCGGCGTCATCATCCGCCCCCCGTCCCAGGGCCTGCTCCGTCGAGGGGGTCAACCCGAAGTGCGCCGCCCACGCGCGCATCTCACGCCCGGCGTTGCGGGCGATACCGACGGCGGGGTGGGCGAGTGTTCCCTGCTTGGCCTCGATCGTCATGCCCTCGGCCTGCACGATCCGGGTCGCGTCAACGAACGTGGCCCACGCTTCGCAGTAGGCGGCCAGCGCGCCCCGGTCCTCGGGCTTGAGCAGGTCCAGGCGGGACAGGCCGGGCACGACCCGGTCCCACTCGGCGCGGGCCTCAGCGGTCATCCAGGCGGGAGCATCGGGCGGAATCCGCTTGAACGCCGGGACTGTGGGAACCTCGCGGCCGCCGGAGTCCTTGCCGTTGCCGCGGCCTTCGAGGAGGCGGAGCGCGGCGGGCTTGGCGGTGCGTCCCATGGGCAGACCCCCCCTTCAACATTCTGAGCGGGAGTACGCCGAGTTAACCGCGGCGCTGTCCGCTATGTCCGTTTTGGGGATCCGAACTCCCCTTCCCCCCTGGTGGGGGGCGGGTCCACCCATCCCACGTCGATCCACCCGGCCGGGGGTGTTGCGGATGTAGGCCGGGCCGGGGGCAGGTAGCCGCCGGTCGCGTAGGTGCCACGGCGCAGCGCCCGGACCACCAGCTTGAACGTGTTCCAGGTGCGCACGAGTGCTTCCCTCATGGTCCGGAAGGATGCCGTGAGGCGTGCCGTGATGGGTCTCATCGTCGGTTGTCCTGTCTGCTCTTCGCGTCGTGGCAGTCGTCGCAGAGCGGCTGGAGGTTCGCGCGGTCGAGCTTCGCGCCCTGCTTGGCCAGCGGCGTGATGTGGTCGACCTGCGTTGCCTCGGCACCGCAGCGGCGGCAGTCGGGTTCGTCGCGCAGGATCTTGTCGCGGAGCGCGCGCCACTGCCGCGTCCCGCCTTTGCCCCACGCTTTCGACCGGCGCTGCCAGGGCGGGGGCTGGTGGTCCTCGCACCGGCCCCGGTGGGTGGCCACCTCGGGGCAGGGGCGGCCGTCGTCTCCCCGGTGCCCGCACCGGGACGGGGCGGCGTAGGGCACGCTACTTCCCCCGGGTGGGCTTGGGGCCGTGGGTGCGCCCCCCGGTGCCCCAGATGGTGGGCCGGGGGGTGGCCGGAGCGGTCTCGTCCTGGTCCCCGCGGAGGGGGGACTTGCCGACCCGGGCCAGGCGCTTCCACGCCTCGCGGTCCTTGGCGGCCTTGGGGTCGTCCTCCGTGGCGGCCTGGGCGACCGCGAGCGCCCGGCGGAGCGCACCGAGTTCCTCGGTGGTGAGAGTGAGGGTGTGCGTGGTCTGGGTGGCCAGGTCAGCCATGGGTGCTGGGCTCCTTGGTCGGCGGGGTCCATCCGAGCGCTATGAGGGTGGCGCGGGTCTGGTCGGGGATGTCCACGTCCATCTGCCCCTCGATGGTGGACCTGTCCACAATCACGACGTCGAGGGTGAGGCGGGGCTCTTCGCCCTCGCGGGCGGTCAGGGCGAGCCCGTACAGCGACCGGGAGACCTGGGTTCCGCCGATGGCGACGGCCAGGTCCTCATAGCCGGGGGTGAGCCCGGTGATGCGGACGTCACGGGTGGGCATGGGGTTCCTCCGGAGGGGTGAGGGGTGAGGTGTCCCGCCCCGCTCGACGCTGGCACCCTCCAGAGCAGCGGAGCAGGGGCGGGACGTTGGGCGCCCGACAGTCGGGGACGCACCTCGGGGTAGTGCTTCCTATCGGGCGGGCTTCGTTGGATTTCGGTCAGGTCCGGAGCGTCAAGTTCTTGACCGCCCTTGGCCATCCCTTAGAAGGTCTGCGAGTTGCCGATTACTGTGGTCGATTAAAAGCGTCCACGAAGGAGCAAAATTGACTCTCCGAATACGGCGTCGTGTACGGAATTCCGCAATGGTGTTCGCGTTCATGGTGAGCACGGTGGTTATGACTGCGGTACCCGCGTCCGCGCACACGCTCGAACAGGCAGTCCGAGCGGGAGCCGGTTGCGGTTGGTCCAGCGGCGGGTACACCATTCAGGACTCGCAGACTCTCCGCACGAGCAACGGTGTGCAACTCGGGAGCATCTACCTGATGTGGAGTAGCACTTATCAGGAAAACTGCGTGGTCACCCTGAAGACTGGATCTGTCCATGGGGTGTCTAGCCACGTTGAGGCCCACCTCACCGGCATTAGGTCTGGGAACTTCCCGGATACCGGCAGCTACGCCCACTATGCTGCCGCCCATGCTTCACTGAGAGGCGAGTGCGTGGCTTACCGAGGTTCGATCACAGCTCCTAATGGCGACCATGCTTCGAGCCGGTTGGTGGAGTTCGGCTGGTGTGGCTGATTCCGTGCTGAACGGCGAGGGCCCCGCACCATCCGGTGTCGGGGCCCTTGAAGTCGGTGTGGACACAGCTCTGCCATCGCAGCTTGTCCGTCAGGAAGAAATGTACCACCAGTAAGGGGACTGTGGCGACTTACCCCTTACCGAAGTCTCATCACGTGTTGCTCTCGCACAGCCACAGCAGCACGGTCCGCACCTCTCCAGGGTCGGCCTCTTCTCCCGTGGCGTTCTTGTAGTCGAGCTGCCACATCAACACGGCGGCGTCTGCGGTCTCTTCGGTGTGGATGAGCATGCACGTCTGGTCGCGGGTCTCAGCGGGCACTTGGGCGTAGAGGGCGCTGATCTCCACCCAGATGTCTGGCAGATCATCGGTGCTGGTGGGTACTTCCTCGGGGGTCTCCGGGGTTGTGGAGGGCTCCGGGGAGGGCTCTTCGGTGGGTGTGGGTGCAGGGGTGGGGGATGCGGTGGCGTCCACGGGGTCAAGGGGATCGGCGGTGGGGGGCGGTCCGCTGGGGGGTGCCGCGCATCCGGTGAGAGCGAGGACGACGGCTGCGGTGGCGGCGAGGGTTCGCATGGGCTCATTCTCCCGGGTTCGTGTCGGTTCGGCGATGCTTCCAGTGGACGCGGCGGGCGGCTTCGCAGGTGTACACCTCGGACAGCCAGAACCGGGCGGGGCGCCCGCTGCCGGGGATGGTCTGGAGGTAGCCGCGGCGCTTCCAGGTGTCGATGGTGTCGCGGTCAACGTCGAGTTCGGCGGCGGCCTCGTTGGCGGTGACCTTGATGTCGCCCTGGCGGTTCATGCGCTGATCCCTTCGGTGATGGTGTGCCACTGGGCGGCGTGCCACTGGTGGCGGCGCGGGGTGGTCTCGTCCCCGCACGGGCAGGTGTCGTCGCCGCACCGGCACGCGACGTTGGAGCACGTGACGACGCCCCGGTCGGCGAGTTCGCGCAGCGACTTGGCCCCGCAGTGCGGGCAGCGGGCGGTCAGCTTGCGCACCTCGCCGGAGTCGCCGAGCGCCCACCGGGCCTTCGCACGGAGCCGGTACGCCTCGGATAGGACGTGCGTCATCAGGTCGTCGACGGCGGCCACCTTCGGCAGCAGCTTCACGATCGTGCCGATCCGACGGTTGGTGGTCGCGGCCGGGGGCATCTGCGGGGCGACCCGGTCGCGGACGGCCTCTTCGAGGTCGGCGATGTCGAGGTCGATGTCGCGGCGGGTCTGCATGACGGTGATGTCGCCGGGGGCCGGGGACGCGCCGAGGGGCTTGATGCCGTGGGCGAGCTGGGTGAGCGCGTCGTGCCGCTCCAGGGTGTGGAGGCGTCCGGCGTCGGCGATCTGCTCGGGTGTGGGGCCCCAACCGGTGGGGCGGTGGATGGGGTGGGTGGTGTCGCGCATGTCGGCGAGGAGCGACCGGAGGTCGTTGAGTGCGGCGTAGGCCTGGGCGGTGCGGTCGGTCATGGTTCCCCCGAGGTGGTGCGGTGCGCAGGGGTACCGAGATGGTCGGTACCCCTGCCAGGTGCTACTGGTTTTCGGGCTTGTGGTCGGTGATGGCGGCCAGCTTGTCGACGGCCTGGTCGACGTGGTCGGCGAAGGTGTCGGCGAGTTCGTTGAGGCGGTCAGCGATCTTCTGAGCTACCTGGTCATTCACCGGAGCTGTCCTTTCGCAGAGCGACGGCGAGGATGATGTCCGCTTCGAGGACCGCTTCGAGCCCTCGGCAGGTACGGGCGGCCTGGTGGACGAGAACTGCGGAGAGCTCATCCGTGGCGCGGTAGAACGACCCCACGGGAGGCAGCGCCAGCACATCGCCGACTTCCTCGGCCGCCTGGAGAACCCACCACAGCGGCTCCGCGGGCGCGGTCACCGCTACCGGGCGTCGCCAGGCGAAGGGACTGGTCCGGAGAGCGTCCGCGAGCTCGCTGACCGCCGCGAGGACCTCGGGGCGGCAGTCCCACACGCCGAGGTTCCGGGCGGCCCGAAGGTAGGTGAGGACCGTGTGCAGGTGGTCAACGTGGACCAGGGTGCTCTCGGGCGGGTTGATCAGCGGCATGGTCTGGCCTTCCTGGTGATGTGCGATCCTGGGCGGCGGGACCGGGGCGGTAGGAACGCCCCGGTCCTCACTTCGTCCGGTGGGTCATCGGGTCGCGCGCTCGTTGATCAGCCGCATCACCTCGGCGGCGTGCCGGGTGCAGACCTGGATGACCTTGGGGTCGCGGTCCAGGGCCTCGCCGGTGCAGCGTTCGCCGTTGGAGCGCAGGACCCTGCACTGCGGTCGCGGGTTGGCGGGGACCTGGGTGAGGGCGTCCTTGAACGTCACGCCGGGGCGGGTCTTGGTGGTCACTGGTCGTTCCCTTCGTTGGTGGTGCAGGCGGGGCAGTCGAGGCGGCCGTCCGGGCGGACCTTCCACGCGTCGCCGGGGTGCCATTCCGTGGGGTCCGTGCGGCCAGCGGTCGTGGCGGCGGTGATCGCCCCGGTGGCGGTCGGAGCGTGGAGGCCGGTGCCCTCCCAGTTCGTGAAGTGGACGCCGCAGGAAGCGCACACCACGACCCGGCATGCGGTGGTGGACCGGACGGGGACGCTGGCGTCTACCTCGAACCCCTCGTAGGCGAGCTTGTCCCGGTGGGCTTCGGCTTCTTCGCGGGTCGGCCAGTGGCCGTTGGCGGCGGCCGTGGCGAGGAACCCGGTGGGGTCGGTGAGGGTCCAGCAGCCGGACACGGTGACCGTGGCGAGCGCGGACAGGTCCCCGGGCAGGGTGGGTGTAGCTACACCCGGCGGCGCCCAGGTGACCGTGTAGTCGATGGCGTCGAGGACGTCGAGGAGCGGCCCCTGCCCTTCGAGGTAGGCCCGGAGGGTGACGGTCTGGCCGGTGTCGGCGACGAGGACGGGGTCGATCATGCCGGTGCCGTACTCGGTGGCGAGGGCAGCCCAGGCGACGACCGGGGAGGACCAGGACTGCCCGGCCTGGGTGAAGGTGATGGTCCACCCGGGGTCGGCGGGGGTGAGGTTGAGGATGGCACCCGGGGCGGGCAGGTCGGCGGTGACCCGGATGTTGTCGGGGGTGACGTCGAGGTCGACGCATCCGCGGTGGCCGTTCCGGGAGTTGGCGGGGCAGAAGTGCCACCGGCCGTCGTCGAGGGTTGTGCACTCCTCGATGGGCGGCGGGGCGGTCGCGGTCTGGTGGTGAGGTGCTCCGGATGGGGTGTCCGGGTTGCCGGTGAGGGCGTCCCAGATCATCGGGCCGAACCGGTCTTCCTGGAGAGTCACGGGGTCTCCTTCGGGTTGGTGTGCTGGTCGTGGAGTTCGCTGATGAGGGTCGTGGCTGCGGTCCGGATGGTGTCGTCGAGGCGGGCGGTTGCGAGCATTCGCAGCGCCCCCTTGACCGTTTTGGCTTCGCTCAGGACCACCAGGGCGCACCCGGCGGCCTTGCGGGACAGGGACCCCGCCGGGGCCGCAAGGAGGCGGAACCTCACGGCCTCGGCGAGCGGCGCCAGCGGGGAGGTCACCGGGAGTCCGTGTTTCGCTTCTCGACGGCTTGGCGGACCTCGGCTTTGGTGATGTACGTGTCGGGTCCGAGCTCCATCCAGAAGTTCGGTTGGGTGCCGGCAGGAGTGAGGCCTTCCCCGGGGACGACCAGGGCGGCTACGACGCGATGCGAGAGACGCCCGAGGGCGGGCAGGTCTTCCATCGTTCGGGTGTCGAAGGTGACTTGCTCCTGTACCAGCCATCCGGGGAGCGGTTCGCGGGTGAGGGGCTGGTCGGGGTCATCGGGGAGGAAGGCGAGCTCCCATCCGGGAGGGGCGGGGCGGAAGTCGATGGTGTCCCAGTAGGTGTCGGTGGTCATGAGGCTCCCTAATTAAGAAATGATTGATGTATATGTATTTATGCGTCTGACCTGCGGAAACGCTTGACATGATTGGTGACGTGTATGTGACGTGATTGAGGGGCTTGACGCGATTGGGCTGACCTGCGGAAACGCACGTTTCCGCAGGTGGTGCCAATCACGTCGCTGGTCCCATGCGCGTCACCAATCACGTCAGGGGCAGGAGCCCCGTTTCCGCAGGTCACGGCCAATCCCGTCAATCGCGTCAACGCCGTCATGTATGGGCGGGTCACTTGGCGTCCTCGGGGGCGTACTCGGGCAGGTACCAGTACGACTGCTTGTTGTCGCCGAACCCGACCTGCTTGTACTTCACGCCGAGGCGCTTCCTTGACCGGTCGATGGAGGAGTCGCTGAACCCGGCCTTCCTTGAAAGCTTCCGGATGTCGCTCAGCACGCCCGTGCCGCCCTGGTCCTCCAGGTACTCGCGCAGCCAGTCCCCGGCCTCGGTGACCGCACTCTTGTCTTCGTCGGGGCGTCCGGCCTGCTGCATCTGCTCCTTGACGGAGGTGCTCGACTCGGACCCGAGAACGAACCGGGAGATGTACGCGGGCTCGTCGCCGGGGATGTCCACGGTCACGGGCTGGATCGTGTACTCGTGGCTGGGCAGGTCGGTGCGACCCAGGTTGTTCTTCTCCAGGCTCATCACGAACCCGGGTTCGTCGTCCTCGGACTCCTCCACGCGGGAGAACACGATGGCCGAGCGGATGAGCTGACCGAACGCCCCCGACCCCGCGATGCGGCTCAGCGGGTCGGCGGCGCCCGACTTGGTGAAGTGGGCCAGAGCGAGGATGGTGAAGTGGTTCTTGTCCGCAGCGGCGATGAGCGGTTCGAGGGCCTGGCGGACCTCTGCGGCCCTGTAGTCGTTGATCTTGCCGTCGATCATGGACAGCAGCGGGTCGGCGACGAGCAGCCCCACCCCGTACTCCTCGGCGGCCTTGCCCAGACGCGCGATATCCAAGGGCAGGGTGAGGCGGGCGTGGGCCTCTTGGTCGTCGGACACGTCCACCTGAAACACGAGGTCCAGGTCCGCTCCGGCTGCAACGAGTCGCGGGGCGATCGTGTACGCCCACGAGTCCTCCGTGGCGGCGTAGATGACCGACCGGGGTTTGCCCCAGAGCTCCCCCGGCAGCGTGCCCGTAGTGATGCGGGCAGTCATCCACACGGCGAACTGGGACTTGCCGAGCCCGGGTCCTCCGGCAGCGATGCACAGCGAGTTCATAGGGATGCGCCCGTGCGAAGTGGGTGCCGCCCACTCGGGGGTCGTGTCCCACAGCCACCGCACCTTGCGCATGCGGATCTTGGAGGCCGGGGTGAGGACCAGGCGGCGCTCTGATTCGGGCCGGTCCTCCGGCGACGGCTTGTCGGCCGGGTCCGGAGGTTCGAACCCCGCCCGAGCGAACCCCTCGCGGAGGATCTCGTCCTCTGGGCTGATGGTGGTCAACGCATCCCCTTGCGCATGCCAGAACCGATGGTGCCTCGCCCGGGGGCGGTCCCGTACTCGCTGGGCGGCAGCCCGAGGCGTTCGGCGGCCGTCGCGAGGACCTCGTAGGCGGCCTGCTCGGTGAGCTCGCCCGAGGCGACCAGTTCCCCGGCTTGTGCGGCAGCCCAGTGCAGCCGGTCGTTGCGTCCTCCCTCTTGGGCTTCAAGGAGGGAGCGCACGATGCCGCGCAGCCGGTTCTGCGTGATGGTGCTGTAGTCGCGCGGGGTGATCGGCTGGCGGGGCTTCTCGGGCGGCTGGATGTGCGCGAGTAGCCGCGGGTGAAGGTGGTCCCGGGGCGCGGTCGGATAGTCCCAGTGCCACCGGTACGGCTGCCCGGTGCGCGGGTGGATCGACGGAGGGGCGACTACATAGCCACCGTCCGCCTTGACGTCGACCTTGGCTCCGGCCTTGCCAGCGCCCGACAGGACCTTGCCGCCGGGGTGCTGGTAGAAGAGGTGCCACCCGCCGGAGCCGGTGCGCACGGCCGCAGTCTCGCGGATGACCCCGTGAGCCTTCATGTTCGCGAGCGTCTGGAGGCCTTCGGGCGGGTCCACGTCGATGACGACGAGGTTGGACACGACCCCCGTGCGGATGAACAGCAGCCCGTCAGGGTGCCGCGCGAGCATCTCGTCGACGCGGTCCATGTCGTTGGTCGCGGCGTAGAAGCCGTGGCACGTCAGACACGTGCACGCCTCCTTCTCCTCAACGGTGTCGTGGTAGCCGACCTGGGCGCACTGATCGCAGTTCGCCAGAGGCATCTTGGCGGGACCGAGGACGCCGATCTTCCAGCCGTTCTCGACGTAGATCTCGGCGAACTCGCGCCGGGTGACGGGTTCAGCGACGCTCACGCGGCACCTCCGAGGGTCTCGCCGCGGAACCGGTTCTCAGCTGCGATAGCGGCGTGTACGGCCTCGTCGAGGGCGAGCGGGACGGTGGTGTTGACGTGGACGATGACCTCGGGCGCGTCCACCAGGTAACACCCCAGGGGGTGCAGCGCCCCGGGCCGCACGAAGGTGACCGGCCCGGTGATGTGGAGGTCGATGGGGCATCCGGCGGGGATGGGTCCGGCGGTGGCCCAAGCCGCGGCGGCGGCCTCGGTGGTGAGGATGCCGTCGGCGACGGTGATGGTGATGTGGCCGCGGATGCGGACGGTGGTCATGCTTCCCCCGAAGACATGGACGGTGGTTGGTGGGTCCGGGGGCGGCGCCTCCATGTGCGAGTGGAGGCGCCGCCGCTTCGGGGGTCAGTCGATGCGGCCGAGCTCCGCGAGGATGCGGAACACCTCGCCACGCGTGGTGTCCATGGAGGGCACGTACACGACCAGTTCGCGGCCGGTCTCGGTCTGGTTGGTGGCGACCACGCCGGGGAAGCCGTCGCCGTAGGCGGCGCTCATGTCCTCGTCGACCCGGGCGAACACGGGGATGCGCTCGTCGAGGAACTCGACGGTGGCGACCTCCGCGTGGTGGACGGTGCGCCCGTTGGCGAGCTTGCGCGGCTGCCAGGCGATGGGCCCGGCGAGGTGGGGGCGACGCTCGGCGAGGAACGCGGGGGCGTGCAGGAGGACGCGCGGGGTGGCGCTCTCCTTGTCCGGCACGGGGTAGGCGATGAGCTGCCAGTCGGGCGTGGTGACCGTCGCCGGGTAGGCGGCGAGGTCGCGGTCGTACTTGGCGTAGCGGTCGGCGTCGACGTGGGTGTGGACGATCCAGGTCGTTCCGGCGACGGTGACCCATCCGAGGTGGGCGGTGTCGTCGTCCCAGGTGAGGGCGGGGCTGGTGGTGTTCGCGGAAGTCTGCACAGCTATCCCCTTGTGGGTATGCCTCGTAGCCGGACGGCGCATGGCGCGGTCGGCGAGGTGGTGAAGAAGGGGTCGGCGAAGGTCAGGGCCGACGCGGGACGCTGCTGGGCAGCGTCAGGAGCGCGTCAGGCGCTGGCGTGCCGGGCCTGGTCAGCGAGCCTCTCGGCTTCCAGGTGCGCGAGGACATCGGTCTTCCACGCAACGACGCGAGCCCCGGACTTGAAGAGGTAGGGGGCCTTGCGCTGATTGCGGAGCCAGCGGAGGGTGGCCTCAGAGGTGCGCATGAGCTCGGCGACCTCGGGCAGCAGCAGAAGCTGGTCGTCGTCCCTGTTGGGGGAGATCACGGCGGGTTCGCCGGAATGCGGTTGGGTGGCTCGGGTAGCCTGAGTAGCGCGCATACCCGTTCTCCTTCTGTCTTTGGCGAGACCGTTGGACGGCTTGTGCATCGGGTCAGTAGGGGAGGTAGGAGCCCCCTGCTGGCCCTTCGTCGTCCTAGGGGTAGGAGCCCTAAGAGTTCGATGAGGCCACACTAGCACCATCAATAACCAAAGTGTGCGCACAGTACGCACACTATGTGAAGTTGGTGGGTTCCTACAGTCATCCCATGTATGCCCAAACTGTGCGGATGGCGTTGACTCTCGTTGGTGTTCGTTGGATACTTTGTGCAAGTGCCGACGGTGTGTCGGTGTCTCCACTTCCCCAAGGTGACGAACATGACGAACACTGAACCTTCGCTGGGCGCAGTGGTCTCTCGGCGCAGAGAAGACCTGGATCTCAGTCAGGTTGACCTGGCCTGGCTCGCTCGGGTTAGCCGCAACACCATCTCGAACATGGAACGAGGACAAGGAAGCCCCGCTGGCAACACGGTGGCTCGTGTCGCACATGCTCTCGGCGGGAACAGTGACGCACTCTCTGCTCTCGCATCTGGTCCGCACGAAGCAGGTCCGGGGTGGAGTGGTCTTCGAGGTGCCAACATGGGGCTTGATGACCTGTGGATAACTGAGAAGCCGGTGGCTGCTGCCGTCCTTGGTTTGATACTGAACCTGAATGCTTCAGAATCGGTGATAGGGGCCCGGAGGGCGGCTGATGCATGGAACGAAGTTCACAGCGCGAAGACGGTCTTGATTTCTCGGGGTTCGGGTGACTTCGGTATAACCGAGGGGCAGCTAGATACGGGGCTTTCGGGGCTCCGTAGGTACCTCCTTCCAAGCCTTGGTTCAGATGAATCATCGGAATTTATTCGGGAGTGGTTTCAAGATCACGGGTGGTCTCCTGAAGACGATCTAGCCGAACAGGAGTCTTTTTCGGTGCGGTCTTCCTCTTCACGCCTTATCTCTGAGGGCTCCGGCCACCAGGTGAAAAAGGCTGTTCTCGAAGCCCTGAAGGAGTGGGAGGAAGAACAGTCACCCAGTGTTGCTGAAGTTATGGAGACAGTGGCAAAGATCCTGGAAGATGGCAAGGCTGAACTTGCGGCTTTTCGTCGTTTGCCTATCATGGTTCAGCGAACACTTCTTGCGTCTGACTTCGGTGACTACACCTTCTTCAGGCCGAAGGACCTGGGTGGAGCTTCACACATCCTCTTGACCTTCACGGATCGTGAGGACCCCTGGTTTGATCAAAAGAAGGCTTTGGATTCACATATGAATGCTTTGGTTGCTCTAGATATAGCGACTCGACTAATCTATAAAACGGATAGTAGGAATCCTACTTTCGAAGAAGTATTTAATACCGTTCGGCAAAGTCTCGACTTGCATGGACGAGGAGTCCGCGATCCTGGTGGGTTCCTTGAACTCGGCTCATATGAAAACGCAGACCCGGAGGCTAGGGATGGCTCGACCGAGTAACGGCCAGGTGGTCAAGCGGTGCGCGTGCCGCGACCCCCACACCAACAAGCAGCTCGGGGCGAAGTGCCCCCAGCTCTCCAAACGCGACCACGGAGCCTGGTGGGCCCGCTACACCGCCCCCGCCGGCGAGGACGGCAAACGCCGGCGCCCGTGGATCGGCCCCTACGACACCAAGACCGAGGCCAACGCCGAACTGCGCAAAGCCGTCAACGAGGTCGAGGAGCTCGGGTTCGTCCCCGACCGCACCGTCACCGTCGAGGCCTACCTGCGGTCGTGGCTCGAAGGCAAGAAGGGCCTCAAGCAGTCCACCCTCGACTCCTACACCGAGGCCTGCGAGCTCTACTACATCCCCGCCCTGGGGCACCTGAAGCTCACCGAGCTCCGAGACCACCACCTGTCGGCGCTGTACACGGCCATGGGGCAGATCAACAACCTGCCCGAGGGTGAGAAGCCCACGGAGATGCTGCGGCGGCTCCTCACCACGCGTGCGCTCGCCCCGAAGATCAAGCTCGCCGAGGGGGAGAAGGTGGGGCTCAAGCGCAAGCGCCCCCTGTCCGCGGCGCGCATCCGCCGAATCCACGCGGTGATCTCCTCGGCGCTGGGCACGGCGGTGAAGAAGAAGCTCATCACCGTGAACCCGTCCTCGTTCGTGGAGCTGCCGAAGGCGAAGAAGTCCCGGCCGCTGGTGTGGACCGCGGAGCGGGTGCGCCGCTGGCAGGAGAACGGGCACCGCCCCGGGCGGGTGATGGTGTGGACCCCGCAGCAGGCGGGCGTGTTCCTGGACTACGCCGAGTCGACGCACGAGCGGCTGTTCCCGCTCTTCCACCTGGTGATCACCCGGGGCCTGCGTCGTGGGGAGGTGGCGTCCGCCCTGTGGGTGGACACCGACCTGGACGAGGCGAAGACCATGAGCGTGCTCGCCGGACCGGACGAGGAGGACGAGGGGCCCAAGACCGAGAAGTCGGTCCGCACCTTCAGCCTCGACGAGGCGAACATCGCCCTGCTGCGCAAGTGGCGCGCGGTCCAGAACGCCGACCACTTGGCGGCCGGTGAGGGCTGGGTCGACTCGGGGCTGATCTTCACCCGTCCGGACGGGTCCGCGTTCCGCGACGAGTACCTGAGCGAGCGCTTCGCGGCCGTGGCGAAGGCGGCGGGGCTGCCCCCGATTCGGTTCCACGACGCGCGCCACTGTGCGGCGAGCTTCGCTCTGGCGGCCGGGGTGGACATGAAGGTGGTGTCGGCGACGCTGGGGCACTCCCGGTACAGCTTCACCGCGGACACGTACACGTCGGTGGTGCCGGAGGTCGCGGCGGCGGCTGCGGAGGCGACCACGGCGATCATTCCTCGTCGGCCACGGTTGGGCGCGGTGTGAGGCTGTGGCCAACCGTTTGGCCTCACGTTGGCCTCACACGGCCTAGGATGGAACGACGAAGGGGCCCCACCCGATGGGCGGAACCCCTTC